>CAMFQI010000193.1 GCA_945980015.1 uncultured Eubacterium sp.
ATTCCTCTACGTCTCGTGGGCTCGGAGATGTGTATAAGAGACAGTTACAAAATCACGAACAAAAACGGCGCTTACGTTACGCTTCAAACACTCGGCGCAGGTATTCAGTCACTCTATATGCCAGACAGAAACGGCAAATTAGCCGACGTTGTTCTCGGCTTCGACAATCCCGAGGACTATACAAATCCCGACCTGGGATATCAGGGCTTGGTTGTCGGCAGATGGGCAAACCGTATACGTGATGCAAAATTCACCTTTAACGGCAAGCAGTACAATACCCCGATGAATCAGGGACAATGGACGCTTCATTCGGGCGGTCGCTTCAGCTTTACCGCTTGGGAGGTTGACGAAGAGGGCGACGATTTCGTAACCTTCAAGCGTTTCAGCCCCGACGGTGAGGACGGCTTCGGCGGAAATTTCACTATGTGGGTAAAATACACGCTTACCGACGATAACATCTTGAAAATCGAATACACCGTGCTTTCCGACGAGGACACAGTTGCAAACCCGACTAACCACGTATACTTCAACCTTTCGGGCAATCCCGACGAAACAGTCGAGGGGCATTATCTCCAAATCAATGCCGATTACTTTACCGAAACAGACGACGACCAGCTCACAACGGGTGAGCTCGGCGAGCTAAAGGGCACAATGATGGACTTCTCGTCGCTTCACAAAATCGGCGACAAAATCGACGAGCCCTTCAGAGCTATTATTGACGGTATAGGCTACGATAATAACTACTGTCTTCGCAGTAAGGACTACACCTTACAGCAGGCGGCAATTTTGGAGCACAGGGAAAGCGGACGAAAAATGGAGGTTTACACCGACCTGCCGGGCATTCAGCTTTACTGCGGCGGCTGGCTTTCGAGAGACTACACCGCAGGCAAGGAAAACGGCGCAGTAAAATATCGCAGAGGTGCGGCACTTGAAACGCAGTTTTATCCGGACTCACTTCATCACGCAGACTGCTTCCCTGTTAAATTCGTAAAGGCAGGCGAGCCGTTCAAGACAGTGACGGAATTCAGATTTTCTGCAGAATAAGTAACATAATATAAGCTTCTTCATAGTATAGGGTAACGGTTCTTAGCCGATTTTATACTTATGAAGGAGTTTTGTTTATGCCCGATAAGCCTATTATTCAAAGCGGTTGTTCAAAAATTAAGGAAGCAGTTTGCATTGACACGAAAAGAATATACGACAGTTGTGTAAGTAAGGACTGCTTGGAGGATTTAAGAGTTACATTTTTCGGCGAAAGCCAAGCACTCATTGACGAAGCAAGCACAGTAAAATGCAGGGACTGTATGATTAAGGCGGTCAGCATTGACGTCGACGAGGTGCCGTTTAACAAGGGATATTACAGCGTTGACGTGCAGTATTATTTTATGCTCAAATTCGATTGCTTCACCGCACCGTGCACTCCGCCGCAAACAGCGGTCGGCTTTGCAACCTTTACAAAGCGTTGCATACTCTACGGCTCGCAGGGAAATGTAAAAATCTTTACTTCAAGCGTTTGTGACAAAAAAGGCGACTGCCCCGAAGCACCGCAGTACGCAAACCCGACGGCAAAGGTTCAGGCGGTTGACCCGATAGTTCTTTCATGCGACGTCGTAAAGGCTTGCGACTGCCGAGTGCCGTTTTGCACAAGCTTTCCGCAGGGAGTGCTGACGAACATCACTCAACCGTCAATGCCGCCACATCACGACAAGGCGGTTTTGGTAACGCTCGGTCTGTTTTCGATAGTTCAAATGGAGCGTGACGTTCAAATGACCGTCGGAGCATACGATTTTTGCATACCCGAGCGAGAATGTACCTGCTCAACGCAGGATCCCTGCACGGCGTTTCAAGGCATCGACTTCCCTGTTGAGCAGTTCTTCCCGCCCGAGCGTGACGGCGACTGTCCCTCATGCTGTAACGAAGCAACACAATCCGAAGATGAAAACGAATAATTTTCGCCCCTGTTAAGATTTTTCGCCCCTGTCAAAAGCAGGGGTTTATTTTTTTGTCGCAATATGTTATTATAAATTCAGTTTATAAAAAATTTAGGAAGTGATGAAGTGGATTTTAAGGAAGACGGCTTTATGCTGACCTTGGCGCTCATTGTTGTTGCATTCGTTATCGTTCAGGCGGTGTTCTTTTTGGTTCGTGCAATAAAAAGAGCAAGACAGCTCGGCATAGAAAAATCAACAATAGAAAGCACAATAGTATCGTCGGGATTATTTACAGTAGCTCCCGCTATCGGAATAGTAGCAACGGTGCTTACTCTTGCGGCAGGCTTGGGATATGTTTTGCCGTGGATAAGGCTGACGGTTATCGGCAATATTTCGTACGAGGTTACTGCGGCAACAAACGCTATCGAAGCGTACGGACTAAGCGGAGGCATAGCAAACGCCATAACCGACAAAGAGGTTTTCGGCACAGTTGCGTGGGTAATGACATTAGGCTCAATAATGCCCCTGCTTCTCATTCCGTTTTTGCTCAAAACCGTACAAAAGAAAATCGGCAAAACAGTATCCAAAAACGGCAAATGGTCATCCGTTATGAGTGCGGCGGCGTTTATCGGACTTATTGCCGCCTTTGTCGCAAGGGCTATCGCAGGCAAGGGCGAACCCGACATAATCGGCGACGGTGCAGGCGTTTTGTCGGTTGCGGCACTGATTTTCTCGGTTGTGCTTATGCTGATAATTCAAAAAATCGCAAGTGCAAAAAATCTAAAATGGCTCGACTCGTTTGCAATGCCGTTTTCAATGATAGGCGCAATGGCACTCGTTATGCTTCTTGCACAGCTTCTGCCTGAATCAATTGCGTTTTTGGAATGGAGGGGTTAGTATGAACAGCAAATACATAGACAAAACCCATACCTACGGCAGAGTGTGGATATTCGTAACGCTGGCACTTTTTTTGTGCATACCTGCACTTATATGCTACCACCTTAATGTTTTTCCGAAAGCCGAAATGGTATTCAAGGGGCTTGCAACTGTCGCCGTTGTATTTTATCCGACGGCAATATTGGAGGTGCTGACATATTCGCCGCTTTTGGGCACGGGCGGAACATATCTCGGTTTTGTCACAGGCAATATCACAAACCTCAAATTACCTGTTGCGCTGAATGCTATGGAAAGCGCAGAGGTTGAACCGAACACGGAAAAGGGCGAGGTTATATCGACTATTTCAATAGCGGTATCGTCGATAGTTACAACCGTGATTATCGCCGTATGCGTGCTTGCTTTTAGACCTGTTTTGCACAACATCACCGACAAGGACTCCGTTTTTGCTCCGGCTTTTCAACAGGTAACTCCTGCATTATTCGGTGCACTGTGCGCTTCATATCTTGCGAAGCATTGGAAAATATCCATTTTGCCGATACTGTCGCTCGTTGTCGTTTTGCTGTTCAGCGGAAAATTGGGAACAGGCGTTCTCATTCCCATCGGCGTTGTTATTTCGCTTTTAGGCGCACATATTATGTTTAAGAAAGGCTGGCTTGACTGATGAAAATTTTTCTTATTATACTTGCAATTATTGTCGCATTGATACTCATAACCGTAATAAAGGCGGCGTTTTATAAAGCAAAGCCTGTTGATATTCCTGTCGCTCGTTGTCGTTTTGCTGTTCAGCGGAAAATTGGGAACAGGCGTTCTCA
>CAMFQI010000194.1 GCA_945980015.1 uncultured Eubacterium sp.
ATATTAATTAATTATTCACAAATAAAAAATTCCCCTTGCTGTCAAGAGGAATTTAGTTGAAAATTAATACTATTCGGATGCCTCTTCGGAGACTTCTTCCTGCGTTGTCGGAATCGTAGACGGTTCAAGCGTAGGAGTTGATTTGTGCTTAATTTCTGTATCTAAGCCGTAAAATCCCATTTGTGTCAAAACAGGCAAAACCTCGTTATTAAAGAAATCATCATCGGCGCCGTCGTTTATAATAACAAAGGCAGTTTCACTCGGTTCAAGGAAGCTTATTGAGGATTGTAAGCCTTGAAGACCTTCAACCTCGCTTCCGTCAACAAAAATTGCAAAATTCTTTATGACAATAGTTCCCTTATACGCATCTTCAACAGATGTAGTCGATTGCTCGGTTGTAGTCGGCTGAGTAGTTGTTTCTTTTTCGCCGAAGGTTATGTTTCCTGTAAAATACAAAATACAGAATAATGCCGCAAGTATAACGATTAAAACTAACAAAACAATCCATTTATTGCTCTTTTTTGATTTATCCTTTTTAAATCTATGACGCTCAAGTGTATTTTGTTCTTCAAGCACAAGAGTTTTGTTCATTTGGTTATTTTCGGTAGAATTATAGTAGGACGCATCGTTTTTGTTATGTACTACCAATGGATTATCAAGATTTTCATTATTGTTTATATTATTACTCATTTGTATTCTCCTAACTGCGCAACATATTTTTCGATTTTATCTGCTATTGATTGAACTCTTTCATTGTATTCAACAGGTAAAAACGGCGAACGTGGTTGACCTGCGTTGATGTTAAATCTTATACTGATTATTTGTTTTGCGGCACCATATAATGAATCAAGCGAAAGTAAATCAAAAATAATTTCGTTAATCTTAAATTGTAAATCCTTCGCTTGTTCAATTTTGTTTTCGTTAATTAAATTATCAAGCGCCGCAAAGAGTTCGGGCATTGTTCCGTAGGTTCCGCCTATTCCGGCGTTTGCACCCATCAATCTGCCGCCGAGGAATTGTTCGTCCGAGCCATTGAAAATAATGAAATCATCACCGGCTATTGTTCGATAACGTTCCATATTATAAACAGGCTCCTCAGAATTCTTTATACCGATAACCTTTGGATTTTCTGCCATTCTCTTAAACAAATCAAGAGGCAGATTAAAGCCGGTCAGTTGAGGAATATTGTAAATAATAAACGGTAAATCGGTTGAATCAATTATGCCGTTCCAATGCTTTTCAACACACTTGGGAGAAAGTCTGTAATAAACGCTCGGTACTGCCGATACTGCGTCAATTCCAATACTTTCGGCGTGTCTTGCAAGCTCAATGCTTTCCTTGGTTCCGGCACAGCCAACATGAGAAATAACAGTGAAGCTATCCCCTGCTACTTCCTTAACTGCTTCAGCAACAAGCATACGCTCTTTTGTTGAGAGCAAAAAGCCCTCACCGGTTGAGCCGCAAATATAAACTCCTTTGACGCCCTTCGTTTTATAAACATTAATAAGCTTTTGAATTTCTGCGGTGTTAATATTATCGTTTTCATCATAAATAGTATTTAATGCGACAAATACACCCTTAAAACGTTCTAAATCCATTTTTATCACCAAAATTATCATACCATAATTACTTTTGATTTTCAACATAATATTGAATTTTGATAAAGATGTGTTATAATTAAAATATGAACAGAAATAACGCAGAAATTTTGAAAAAAATTAAGGGCGGTCTTATTGTATCGTGCCAGGCTTTATCAACAGAGCCTCTTTGCGACCCATATATTATGGCAAAAATGGCGTATGCCGCAAAGCTAGGAGGAGCAGTAGGAATAAGAGCCAATACGGTTATTGACATAGCCGCCATCAAAAAAACGGTTGACCTGCCGATAATAGGAATTATCAAGTCTGTTTATGACGACAGTGATGTTTATATAACGCCTACAATGAAGGAGGTAGACGAATTAGTAAACATCGGCTGCGAAATTATCGCTACAGACGCAACAAAACGATTAAGACCCAACGGTGAAACAATAGAAGATTTTTTTGTTAAGGTCAGAGAAAAATACCCAAATCAGCTTTTTATGGCCGATACCTCATGCTTTGATGAGGGCAAGGCTGCTGCCGAGCTTGGCTTTGATTTAATCGGAACAACTATGGCAGGATATACGCCATATACAAAAGGCAGAATCCTTCCCGATTTGGAGCTAATTAAGAAATATTCGTCAGAGCTTGGAAAGCCTATAATTGCTGAGGGTGGTATTTGGACGCCGGACGACTTGAAAAATGTATACAAAAACGGTGCTTTCAGTGCCGTATGCGGTACAGCAATAACAAGACCTATGGATATAACAAAGAGATTCGTAAAGGCATTGGAGGAAAATATATGAGAATTTTAGCCTTTGATATCGGCGGAACATTTATTAAATACGGACTTATTGACGATAGCTTCCATATTGTTGAAAAGCATAAAATCCCGACTAACGCTCAGCAAGGCGGTCAGGTTATTATCGAACGAATAATTAAAATTATTGAAGAGTATGAAGATATTGACAGAATTGCTGTATCAACTGCAGGTCAGGTTGACAGCGAAAACGGTATTGTTGTGTATTCAACAGGCAATATCCCCTACTACACCGGCATGATGGTTAAAAAGCTTATTGAGAATAAAACCGGTATACCGACCTTTGTTGAAAACGACGTAAACGCTGCTGCCATGGGCGAAGCGAAGTTCGGTGCCGCAAAGGGCGAAAGCGATTTCGTTTGTCTTGCACTCGGTACAGGCATCGGCGGTGCAATATTTATGAATAATAAGCTATTCAAGGGCTCAGGCTCGTCTGCAGGTGAGCTTGGACATATGATAATTCACGGCGGAGGAAAGCAATGTACCTGCGGCGGTGAAGGATGCTATGAATGTTATGCTTCGGCAAATGCACTTATTAAAGCGGTAAATAAGGTTTCTAAAGAAGAGCTTGACGCTTATCAAATTTTCCAAAGAGAAAACATTGATAAACCCGAGATTAGAAGTGAAATCGACAAATGGATTGACGAAATAATCATCGGATTAATAAATATTATTTACATTTTCAATCCTCCGCTTATTGTTCTGGGCGGCGGAATTATGAACGAGGATTATATAATTGAGTTGATAGACCGTAAGATTTATAACAAGCTAATGGACAACTACAAAAATGTGAGAATTGTCAGAAGTAAAATGGGAAATGACTCTGCACTTCTCGGCGTAGCATATCAGGCAAGCGAAATGTAATATGTTGGGGATGTAATTCTTGTTACATTCCCTTTTTATATGGTAACATAATGAAAAACTCCCGACATTTTTCGGTCGGGAGTAAATTAATATTTAGTTTTATTTTAACTGTACATTGGACTATACCTCAAATTCAGTTGGGTTTACAACTTACTATATAACAGGTCTTTTCAGCCCATTGGAGTTTACCTCATTTCATTAATCTTGAAATAAACTAATTAGTACATTGGAGTTTACCTCACAAATTTGTAGCTTGAATTTATAGAGCCATCTACTCTGATTATTTGCAGATAATAATCTCAAAAATATATATCTGTCTCTTATACACATCTCCGAGCCCACGAGACGTAGAGGA
>CAMFQI010000195.1 GCA_945980015.1 uncultured Eubacterium sp.
ATAATAACTTTAATATATTTGTTCTATGGGTGACATATGAAAAAGCTATTACCTTTTTTGAAAAATTATAGGCTTCAATCGTTTTTAGCGCCGCTTTTCAAAATGCTTGAAGCGATTTTTGAGCTTATTGTTCCGCTTGTTGTTGCTTCAATAATAAACGACGGCATTAGGCAGGGCAATATGAAATATGTTTTGTCACGTTGTGCAATTCTCGTTTTGCTTGCGGTAGTCGGAATGGTTGCGGCAATTACTGCGCAGTATTTCGCTGCAAGAGCCGCAACAGGCTTTGCAACCGAGCTTCGTCACAGCCTGTTTGATAAAATTCAGTCGTTTTCCTTTAATGAGATAGACAAAATCGGAACGTCAACTCTTATTACCCGACTGACAAGTGACGTTAATCAGGCTCAAAATACGGTTAATATGGTGCTTCGTCTGTTTCTGCGTTCACCTTTTATCGTAGTCGGAGCGTTCGTTATGGCTCTTTCAATCGATTCAAGAGCCGGCTTGCTGTTCTTGGCAGTTATTGCCGTTTTGAGCGTCGTTGTCGGAGTGATTATGAAATGCACTGTTCCGATGTACAGAAATGTCCAAAACACGCTTGATGATGTAACCCTGATGACAAGAGAAAGCTTGTCGGGTGCAAGGGTAATAAGGGCTTTTTGTGAGGAGGAAAAGAATTATACCGAGTTCAAGGCAAAAAATGATTTGCTTGCTCATTTTCAAAGAAGTGTAGGCAGGATTTCTGCGCTTACAAATCCGATTACCTTTGTTATCATTAATCTAGGAATTATTCTGCTTGTGTATTCGGGTGCATTAAGCGTTAATACAGGAAGACTTAATCAGGGAGAGGTTGTTGCACTTTACAACTATATGAGCCAAATTTTAGTTGAGCTTTTGAAATTTGCAAGCCTCATTGTAACCATAACTAAGGGCTTTGCTTCAGGTTCGAGAATTTCAAGTGTGCTTGAAGTTGAAAATACACTTGAGCATATTGAAGACGATACCGTTTATGACAACCACGCCGTTGCCTTTGATAATGTCAGTCTGACTTATAAAGGCGCAGGTGAGGAAAGCATCAGCAATATTTCGTTTTCTGCCGATAGGGGAGACATTATCGGTATTATCGGCTCGACAGGTAGCGGAAAATCAAGTCTTGTAAGTCTTATTTCCCACTTCTACGACGCAACCACGGGCAGAGTAACGTTATTCGGCAGAGATGTAAAGTCACTCAGCGAGGATGAGATAAATTCAAAAATCGGCTTTGTTATGCAAAAGGCTGTTCTTTTTTCGGGAACCGTAAGGGATAATATGAAATGGGGCAAGTGCAATGCTACCGATGATGAAATAAATAACGCTTTGAAGCTTGCACAGGTTTTTGATAATGTTTACGACAAGGACGGTCTTGAAACCTATATTGAGCACGGCGGAGCAAATCTTTCGGGAGGTCAAAAGCAAAGGCTGAATGTTGCTCGTGCATTGGTTTCGAAGCCGGAGATTATTGTGCTTGACGACAGCTCCTCTGCACTTGATTTTGCAACCGAAAAGGCAATGCGTCAGGCAATATTGTCGCTTGATTATAAGCCTACCTTGTTTATAGTTTCACAAAGAGCGTCAAGTGTTCTTTCAGCCGATAAAATCCTCGTTCTTGATGACGGCGAGCTTGTCGGAATCGGCACGAGCGACGAGCTTTTGAAAAATTGCGAGGTATATCGTGAAATATATTCTTCACAGTTTGAACAGGAGGAAGCGTATGAATAATAAAGAAATTATTAGGCGAATTTTCTCTTATGTGAAGCGGTATAATGCTTTGATGATATTTTCGCTTTTGCTTTCGGTTGTCAGCGTTGCAGGTTCACTTTATATTCCCGTGCTCGTTGGCAGGTCAATCGACTTAATAATAGATACCGGCGTTGTTTACTTTGACAGAATTATTCCGATATTAATAAAAATTGCGGTGATTGTTTCAGTAACAGCCGTATGCCAATGGATAATGAATGTGCTGAATAATAAAATCACATTCGGCGTTGTACGCGATATGCGTGATAAGGCGTTTTCAAAGCTTGAAAAACTGCCTGTGTCTTATATTGACAGTCATCCCGGCGGAGACATTGTTTCGAGAGTTATTGCAGATGCCGATCAATTTGCCGACGGTCTTTTGATGGGATTTACTCAGTTTTTTACAGGCATAATCACCATTATCGGCACTCTTGCTTTTATGCTTTCAATCAATTTGTGGATAACGCTTGTTGTTGTTCTTATTACTCCGCTTTCGTTTTTCATTGCTTCGTTTGTTGCAAAGAAAACTCATAAGATGTTCAAGCTTCAATCCGAAACGAGAGGAAAGCAAACTGCGTTTATTGACGAAATGATAGGCAACGCAAAAACAGTCAAGGCGTATTCTCATTCGGAAGAAAATTTGAAGCAATTTGACGAAATTAATGAGCAGCTTAGAGGATATTCACTTCGTGCCGTTTTCTTTTCGTCAATAACGAATCCGGCAACTCGATTTGTAAATGCCGTTGTGTATGCCGGCGTTGCGCTTTTTGGTGCAATGCTTGCCGTAAAAACAAATCAGGCTGAAATATCCGTCGGTGTGCTTGCTTCATTTTTGGCTTATGCAAATCAGTATACAAAACCGTTTAATGAAATTTCGGGAGTTATAACCGAGCTTCAAAACGCATTTGCCTGTGCAGGCAGATTGTTTGAATTGCTTGAAGAAGAGGAAATTCCTGCCGACAGCGAAAATGCAAGGGAGCTTAAAAATGTCGACGGAAAGCTGGAGCTTGTTGACGTAAGCTTTTCGTACGATAAAAATAAAACCCTCATTCAAGATTTTAATTTATCTGTTAAACCCGGTCAAAGAATTGCCATTGTCGGTCCGACAGGCTGCGGAAAAACAACGCTCATAAATCTGCTTATGAGGTTTTATGATATTGATAGCGGCAAAATCATTCTTGACGGATACGACTATACCGATATCAAGCGTAAATCTCTTCGTGAAAGCTTCGGAATGGTTTTGCAGGATACCTGGCTCAAGTCGGGTACAATTAGGGATAATATAAAAATGGGTATGCCTGATGCAACGGACGAACAGGTTATTGAAGCTGCAAAAAAGTCACATTCCCATTCGTTCATAAAGCGACTGCCTAACGGTTATGACACTGTAATAGGTGAGGACGGCGGTTCGCTGTCACAAGGACAAAAGCAGCTTTTATGTATCACACGACTTATGCTTTGCAAGCCGCCTATGCTTATTCTTGACGAAGCAACCTCGTCGATTGATACACGAACAGAGATTAAAATTCAAAAGGCGTTTGAAACACTTATGCAGGGCAGAACAACGTTTATTGTTGCTCATCGACTTGCAACGATAAAAAACGCCGATGTGATTCTTGTTATGCAAAACGGAAATATAGTTGAACAGGGAAGCCACAATGAGCTTCTTGCCAAAAAAGGCTTTTACTATACTCTTTATAATTCACAGTTTCCGTCAGCAAAATATAATTAAAGAAACGGGACAGCCTTTTTGAGACTGTCCCGTCAGCGTGTCGAAAAAATCAAATAATAAATTTCGACACGCTGGTAGACTGTTGAGAAATGGAGCTGAATTTCGCATTTT
>CAMFQI010000196.1 GCA_945980015.1 uncultured Eubacterium sp.
TACAACTTATCGACAACCTTGAAAAATCTTGTGTTCTTTCTGAATTCATCACGGTCAATAATCTTGACGGTAACAACAAGCACGGCAATTCCGATTAATGTAAGCACGGCGCAAGCTAAAGCTCCGTCGACAAGATATGTTTTGTACATAGTGCCAAACGCATTTGAATAAACAAGCGGCTCAAAATCATAACTCGTGCCGACCTTGAACACAAGCTGCAACAAAAAGGAAATTACGCCTGCGATACCGCCGCCGATTATTCCGGAGGATACATAAATCATACCTTCGGTTTTCTTTTTGTACATATAAAGTGTAAGCACAATACAAATTGCGCTTGCAAGAAGAAATATACTTATTTTTTTTGTATTTGAGGTTCTGCGTGCCGAAATATCATTATTCAAGTATTCAAGATTATGAATTCCTACCGTATCACTGTAAATCTGCGCCGCTTCAACACAGGCGTTATATACGGCGTCGGTTGAATATTCATAGCCGTTTGCATCAAGATACTCCGTGCAAATATCATAAAAATACTTTAATCTAACTTCGTTATTAAGCGTTGAGTCGTTTTCGTCAAACAGGTAAGAAGCCGCCTGCTCAAGACTTTGCGACGTATTATACTGCTTTTTTACGCTCTCAAAAACCTCAAACGGAATATTGCTTTTTTTCGCAAGAGTTTTCAGCTTATTGTCAAGCTGTCTGTTGCACTCGCTTGTAATTTTCTCGTTTGCAAATTGCTTTTCGTAAAAATCCCTGTTTGATACAGTAAGGTTAGACATAACACAGCTTGCACTGACAAAAAGCGAAAATGCAAGTATAACCGAAAATACAATCGAGAGAATTCGTCTTGTGGATTTAAGTCCCATTATTCTACCTCCCGATACACAAGTGCCTCATACCGAGTATCAAAGCCGTAATTTTCAGCTTCTTGATAATAAATCACAATACCGCTTCCCTTTATTGAGTTGTCGGAAAAAACTGCATTTTCATTCAAAGCGGTAAACGAATGAGAATATTCGTAGCTATAATTTCCGTTTTCGGTTTGAACGGTTATTTCGGATTTATCAAAGGGTAAAATATTGTTTTCGACAACACGGTAATACCCTACTCCCGCCTGAGCGAATGTACATCCATGCTCAAGAGAAATGCAATCCGACAGAGATGAATAGCCGCCTTTATACACAACATTCATTTCATCATTACCGAAAAACATTTTTGCGATAATTTCACCGCTTTTCATATCGACGGTGTTATTTGAGCCTGAAGCGTTTTCCTTTTCGTCACTGTCAAAATATGCGACGGCACCCTGCTCGCTGACTGCAAGAGAGTTGTCCGAGGTAACGGCAAACAAAAAGAAAGCAACGCCCAAAGCCGCACCTATACATAAAGGAAGTACAATTCCCTTAATTAACAAGTCCTTTTTCATAGTCGCTTTCTCCGTAAATCAGAAAAATTACTGTCCCAGCTGATTTGAAATGCTGAACGATTTTTTCTTCTTCGGCTTGTAAACAGGAGGATTTTCAAGCTTACGGGTAAAACGGTTTTTTCTTGCGGTAAGCTTATTAACCTCGTGAACGGCGCCTGCCATATAATCGCTCATATATTCATCGGCAACGCTCATCATCTGCTTATCATTCTTCATTTCGCCCAAAATGGTTACTGCAATGATATCCTGAACCTCGTTTGTACCGTCCTCGAATACCTCACCGAGCATTTTGAAAAGCTTTTTTTGTTCTGCCTTTGTGCCGTTTTTGATTACATCAAGCACCTTGGGAGTTCCGTAATTTATGAAGAATTCCTCAGGTAAAAAGTCGCCGTACTCAACAACGTTAGCCTTAATTGTGTCCTTAAATTCAGGATAAAGCGCACCGAAGCGGTTTGCAAGACTGTCTGCGTCATAGCTGATAATTCCGTTTTTCGCCTTTGTTCTTGATACGGATTTCGGCATTTTTACCTTATCAAGATTTACCGGCTTCTTAACCTTGAAGATTTTTTCAAGCTCGTCGGCAATCTCGTTTGAAAGAGATTTAATATCTCTGCCGTCGATTACGCCAAGCTCAAAAAGGCTCTTTGAAACGGTGTTAAATTCGGTTTGCTCACCGTTGTCATCATATGCTACATCAAGCATAATAACACCTATCTCGCTGTCATAATTAAGACGATAAATTCCCTTTTCACCCTTAAAGGTTATTGCGTTTTCATCCTGCGACTTTTTTGAAAAGCCGAGCGTATTGTTTACATTTTCAAGATTCTTTTGTATATCCTCAAACGCCTGCAATAATTCCATTATCAGTTCTCCTTGTTGTTTTGATTATTATTTCGATTTCTTGCGTCGCTTGCAAGCTCGCCGATGGTTCTTTCGCCGCCTTCAAGCTTTACGTAAAGAGTTTTGTTGATATCTCTTTCCTGCTTTTGCTTACGGAATTTGTCGGTATAATACTTATAAACATATCCGAGCATACTTGCACCTGCGATAATGAGCGCCGCACCGAAGCACGCCTGAATAAGAAAGTACGCATTAAAGCCGCTTGCAAGAGCATAGTTTAGTCCGTCATTATTTGTAAGGTACAGATTATCGCTGAACCTCATTAGAGCATTTGAAACAAAAAGCAAAACAAGTGCCGCACCTGCGCTGATAAACGAGCAGGCATAATGACTGTACATTTTTGTTCTTCCGCCCGAAAGACTGAACACTTTGAAGCCGAGTGCAAGAATAAGTATCAACAGTGCAACGGCTATGATAATTGAAATCTTACCCAAAAAATAGGTGAAATTCCTGAATTCACGGTTGTTTTCTATACCCATAACGGAATTAAACGCTCTGCAGGCCATCGGCACTGCCGTTTCGAGCGCCACCTCATCAAGCTCCATACCGTTATAGCGGTAATACTCTCTTATTCCGTCGGTATAGCAGCCTTCGATATTCGCACTGTCGGAATAATCGTAATTCGCTCCGCTAAAGGATGATTTTACGATTTCACGCTGAATGGTGCTTATTTTGTTTTGACCTACCGCAAATTCAAACGCCTTTTCTTCTATTCCCGTTTGCTGTGCAATTTCCTTCGTTTGTTCATTGAGTTTTTCCTGAAGCATTGTCGTTACGGTTGCGTCATTCAGCGCAAAGCCGTAAAAGTGAGCGTTGCCGATTGTCGGCGACATAACTGCCATCATAAAAAACACAAAAATCAAAAGCGCAAGAACAATGTCCGTAATTGTTCTGTTAATTTTTGATGACACGTGAAAATTCATTTTCGTTAAACTCCGTTGTTTCCGTTACAGTTGTAGTAAGCGAATCGTAATGCATTCCGCTTGGAAAAATATCAAGATGTGACGTGCTGATAATAACGCAGATAATAACCGTTACAATAGCAAATATTATCGGAATAACAATTCCTCTGACTCTCAAATCGTGCTTTAGAGCGTCAGTTTGATTATTTTTTTCCATAGTCGCTGTCCTTTTCTTAATTCAGCCTGTTTTCGTCAATAAAATAAAGAGAAATCCTAACTGTATTTCAAATTATTCTTTATTGATTACGGCATATTTTCGTAACATTATAACATATATACTGTCTCTTATACACATCTGACGCTGCCGA
>CAMFQI010000197.1 GCA_945980015.1 uncultured Eubacterium sp.
ATATCCCATAATCTCATTTTGTGTAACAGAAAGTATCTGCAAAACGGCAATGGCTGGATATTGGGTGTTCCCGGTTCGGGTAAATCATTTTTTGCAAAGTTTGAAATGATATTAAATGCACTGTACAATTCCGACGATGATATAATCATAGTAGACCCCGAAGGCGAATATGCCCCAATTATTGATATGCTCGGCGGTGAGCGCATTATTATTTCTGCTGCAAGCAACAACCACATCAACGCACTCGAAATGGTAAAGGACTACGGTGACGGAGATAATCCGATAAATGTTAAGGCACAGTTTATTATGTCGCTTTATGAGCAGATAGTCGGAGCCGGCAGAGTCAAGGCACAGGAACGCTCCATTATAGACCGTGCTGTTGCTAAAATATACGAGAAGTATATGATTGACTATAAGGGCGAACCACCCACACTGGTTGACTTTCATAATGTGCTGAAAACATTTTCAGAGCCGGAAGCAAGAGATATTGCCCTTGCTATGGAATTATTTACAGAAGGCAGCTTAAATGCTTTTGCACATCAGTCAAATGTAAATATAAATAATCGTATTGTTTGCTATGATATTCTTGACCTCGGCGAACAGTTAAAGCCTGTCGGCTTGCTTGTTATGCTTGATAACATTATGAACAGGGTTATAGCAAACAGACACAAGGGAAAATATACACACATTTACATAGACGAGGCGCATTTGTTCTTTGCAAATCAATTCAGCAGTGAATTTCTTGCCCGTGCATGGAAACGTTTCAGAAAATACGGCGGTCTTATAACAGGCATTACGCAGAATGTATCCGAATGTCTTGCTTCGCCTACAGCAAAGCTGATGCTTTCAAACTCAGAATTTGTTATTATGCTGAACCAATCAGCGCCGGACAGAGCCGAGCTTGCTCCGCTTATGAATATATCCCCAACACAAATCGGGTATATAGACAATGCACCGTCCGGACAGGGCGTTATGAGAGTAGGACCGAATATTATCCCATTTGTAAACCGTTTTCCGACAAACACTCAGCTTTATATGCGAATGACAACGAAACCGTCTGAAAGTAAGATTTAACGGAGGTATGGCAATGAAAAAGAAAATATACAGTGAACAGCTTTGCCCAAAGTGCAAAGTGGGTATGGACAGTTACATACTCGATAACAAAAGTCCGTTCTGTCCGTATCTACATCTGCACACAGGCGATAGCTGTGCAAAATTCGTGAAAATGAACGAATCGGAGGTAAATTCCAATGGCAGAGTATAGAATAAAATTCAGTGATTACAGTTTTATTGATGAGGAAGGCACATTCACGGGACAGCTTGACCATAAACTATACGGCAAGAAAAATAATATAGTTGCCTATATTACCCTTGAAGACGGCAGAAAAGTAATTGTAGTGGCATACAAGGACAGCAATTATCAAGGTTTAAAGGATATTGAGGTTGACAGCTTTGTTGAAGTAACTTTTTCTGAGTCAAAAAACGGAATGATACGGCTTTCGGGAGTATCTGTTATTGAATAGTTAATGAGGGCGGAGTCATTATAGGCTCCGCCCTCATTGTTCAAGCAAGGTTTATTTACCAAACAAATCAGAGTGTGTCCCTGTTCGTGCAAGAGATAAAACAAGAACATCTTTTTTAATAAAATAAATCAGCAGCCAATCAGGCTCTATGTGACATTCTCGATGTCCTGCCCATTGTCCCGAAAGTGGGTGGTCACGGTATTTATCCTCAAGCTTCTCGCCGTTTGCTATTTTTTTAATAACATCATCGAGAGCTTCAATATTCATATTACGCTTAATTGCTGATTTATAGTCTTTTTTGAATTGAGAGGTAGGCTTTACAATATACTTCGGTTTATTCATCTTGAAAGGTCGGCAAACATCTCATCTAAATCGGTATAACCCTTTACAGACGGATCATCTGCTATCCTTTCCGCCTCACGCATAGCCGCAATCGTTTCGTTGTTAGGCTGATTTAGAGAAATATCAAACGGTATTCTCCCTTCACGGAGTGATTGGCGAACAAAAATATTAAAAGCCGTTGATATATTCATTCCCAATTCGTTAAAAAGTGCATCTGCTTTTGCTTTTGTTTCAGCATCCATACGAATACTGATATTTGTTGTTGAAGCTGCCATTAAAACCATCTCCTTTCATGCTTGCACTATTATTATACGCCATTTGCACGAAAAAATCAATACATTACACGAAAAATTCACAAATTTTTTAAGCGAGGTGATGAGAAATTGAAAGATATAAAGGTTAAGCCTACTAACACTAAGCCAAAGATACTTGAAAAAGCGGGTAATATTCCTAAAGATGTGAAGTTCGTTATGAAAGAGCAGCTTTTAAACAAAGCAGAGGATTTGAAACCGGAATTTAAGGATAAATCACAGCAAAATGCTACGGACTACGCAACGGACAAAGTTGAAGGCGGTATGCAAAAGACGGCTTATGAAACTATACGGGCGGTAGATGCGGCAAAGGATTTTACAGTAAGAAAACTCAAAGAATACCGTGCAGAAAAGCGTTATGAGAAAGATGTAAAGCAAGCCGCTGCACAATCCTCCGCTTCTCCGGAAACGGCTGTACCAAAACAATTAGGAGCAGGCGAAAAGTCCTCTGATGCTCCCAACACACGGGATAATATTCAGCCAAATCAGACTCCGGTAAAAGAGCAAGCAAGAGATTTTGTTCGCCAAAAGCAAACCGAACGAATTAAAACACGGGAAAATGTATCAAATCCTACTCAAATGCCCAAAGCCGATATGCAGATAAAGACGAAAGAGGAATATATAAAGGCACAGGGTAAATCAACGGTTGCTGAGCATAATACAACTCCGAAAACACTTGATAATACCATCAAAACCAAGCAAACGGCAATACGGACAAAAAATACGGATAATTCTACCCCTAACACTCCGGCAAAGGTCAGCAATGAAGCAGCACGAAAAATCAAGTCAAAAGAGTATGTTATGAACAAACAGGAGCAAAAACAGGTTCTCAACCGTATGGAAGCTGAAAAATCCGAAAATCACTCTAATCCGTTTTTGTCAAATAGCAATACAAGCGAGCCTATGTCAAAATACAAAGTGACAGAAAACGGCAAACCTGATGCTAATCTCAACAGCGACGCATCTAAAACTATAACGCCGGCGGACAATCTTATAAAGACCAAGGAGAATTACCGAAGTCGACAGGCTGACGAAAATTTCCAAAGGGTTATAAAGACTGCTGATAGGGATATAAAGAGCTTTGACAGAGTTGAATTTGAAAGAAACAGACTGAAATCTCTGCCACAGTCGCAGGCTCAGAAAGCTTTGACCGAGAAAACAGCTGTGGCGGATACGAGAATAAAACAGAGATTACCTCAGAAAAAGGCGGTTAAAACGAGGAGTACAACAGGCTCGGCTAAAACAACCGATATGGTACGAAAAGCAAAAAGCATTAAAACCGCAAAGAAGTTTGCAAAACAAGCTCAAGCCTCAAGAATAGCTCAAAAAAAGGCAGTTACCGCCGCTCGAAAACAAACAGCTAAGAAAGCTGCACAAAAAACAACGAAGGCGGCTGTCAAAGA
>CAMFQI010000198.1 GCA_945980015.1 uncultured Eubacterium sp.
ACACCTAAGCCTTCGTCGGCAGCGTCAGATGTGTATAAGAGACAGGTATGCTCATTTGTGTTGAGAGGAAATGTGATGAAAAAGCTTTACAGTCAAAAAATAAATATTAAATGGGCACTTGTGTTTTATGACATATTGACTTTTGTGGTTGTGGCTGTTTTCTTCTTGGTCATATATAAAAGCTTTTTGCCGTATCAGGCTGCCGAGCTTGTGATTAATTCCGCTTTGGCATTGGGTTGCGTTTTGGCTTGCAGATTTTTTGGCGATATATATCGACAGATATGGCGATTTGGCGGAATTCAGTGTTATATTAGATTTTTAGTAACTGATGCTGTTGCATTTGTCATTTTTGTTGCTTTAGAATATGCGCTTCAATTTCTTTTTGGTTTTAATCGTTTGAGTTTTGTAAGAATGATTGCGATAATGTCAATCAACTTGATTATTTCATTGGCAATGAGAATGATTTATCGCTACTGCTTTAAGTGCGGTAATGAGATATCGGTGAAAGGAAAAATATTAAGGTTCCTTTTGAGAGTATTTGCAAATGTAGATGTTGTAAAGAGCGATGATTCACATAAGATAAAGGTCGCAATCGTCGGTGCAGGGAATGCCGGAGTTAGTCTTTCCGAAGATTTGATTAATAATTCGGGTTCAGCGTATACACCTAGATGCTTTATTGACGACAATAAGGAAAAATCCGGAAGACAGATACATGGCGTACAGGTTTTTGCGAGGGATGATTCAATATTTGATATACTCAAGGAATATGGAATACAGGAAATAATTATTGCCATACCGTCTGCTACCACCGACAGAAAAAGAGAACTGTACGATTTTTATAAAAAGTCGGGATTAAAGGTAAAAACATACGATTATCCGACTATGCACACTGCAGGGGCAAAACCGCAGCTTCGTGAGTTTGATATTGAAGATTTGCTTTTCAGACAGCAGATAAATATGCGCGATGAAAAGACAAACGCCTATTACAGAAATAAAGTGGTTCTGATTACTGGCGGAGGCGGTTCGATAGGAAGCGAGCTTTGTCGTCAGCTTGCAAAAATGAGTCCGAAACAAATCGTTATTTTGGACATCTATGAGAATGGCGTATATGATGTTCAGCAGGAGTTGAACTTCAAATACGGTAAAGACCTTGACCTAAAAGTCGAAATTGCTTCTATCACCGATAGACAAGCTATGGAAATGGTATTTGAAAAATATCACCCACATATTTTGATAAATGCCGCTGCACATAAGCATGTTCCGCTTATGGAGAACAATTGCCTTGAAGCCGTGAAGAATAACGTGTTTGGAACGAAGCTTGTTCTTGAACTTTGTGAGAAATACGGCACAGAACGATTTATGATGGTCAGTACAGATAAAGCTGTTAATCCTACAAATGTTATGGGTGCAACCAAGAGAATGTGCGAAATGATAGCTCAAGGTTTTAGTACAAGAGGCAAAGTTAAGTGCAGTTGTACGAGATTCGGTAATGTTCTTGGATCTGCCGGCTCGGTTATACCCTTGTTCAAAAAACAAATTGCTGCCGGCGGACCGGTTACATTAACCCATAAGGATATCATTAGGTATTTTATGACAATCCCGGAAGCGTCACAGCTTGTTCTTCAATCAGGTGCTATGGCAAATAACGGTGAGTTATTTGTTCTTGATATGGGACAACCTGTCAAAATTTATGATTTAGCTCAAAATATGATTTATCTTTCGGGTGCTCAGGGTGTTGAAATAGTTGAAACCGGTTTAAGACCGGGCGAGAAATTATACGAGGAGCTTCTTGTAAAGACAGAAGAGCTTGATACAACTGATAACGAATTGATTTTCATAGAAAGAGAAAAACCTATTTCTTATGAAGAGGTAGAAGACAAATTAACTGTTCTTGAGAAGGCTTTAGATTCTAACGATAACGATGTTGTTAGAGAAGCGTTACATAGTGTTGTTCCAACCTATAAAACTCCGGAAGAAGTAAATAAAACTGCTGCCGAATCTATGGAAATGCAAACGGTAAAGAAAATTTAGATATTAGGGAGATAAAATGTCTAACGAAAAAATATGGCTATCGTCACCGACAATGCACGGTGATGAAATTAAATATGTGACAGAGGCTTATGCGACAAATTGGATGTCGACTGTCGGTGCGAATATCAACGAGGTTGAGAAGCAGATTTGTGAAAAGGTTGGCTGTAAATATGCAGTAGCTCTTTCGGCAGGTACGGCGGCACTTCATCTTGCTATGAAGCTTGCAGGCGTTAAGCCCGGAGATAAGGTGTTTTGTTCCGATATGACCTTTGATGCAACGGTAAACCCTGTTGTATATGAGGGTGGTGTTCCTGTATTTATCGATACAGAGTACGATACCTGGAATATGGATCCGGTAGCCCTTGAAAAGGCATTTGAGCTTTACCCTGATGTAAGGGTTGTTGTTGTGGCTCATCTTTACGGCACGCCCGGAAAAATTGATGAAATAAAAGCTGTCTGCGAAAAACACGGAGCGGTAATCGTTGAAGACGCCGCAGAGTCGCTCGGCGCTACATACAAAGGACAACAGACAGGTACCTTTGGTTCATATAATTGCATCAGCTTTAACGGAAATAAAATTATCACAGGCTCGTCAGGTGGTATGCTTTTGACCGACAGTCTTGATGCGGCAAACAAGGTTCGCAAATGGTCAACTCAATCAAGAGAAAATGCTCCTTGGTATCAGCATGAGGAATTGGGTTACAATTACAGAATGAGTAATGTAATTGCCGGAGTTGTAAGAGGTCAGATTCCGTATCTTGAAGAGCATATCGCACAGAAGAAAGCGATATATATGCGTTACAAGGAAGCATTTAAGGATTTGCCTGTAAAAATGAATCCGTATGACGAGGCTAATTCAGAGCCAAACTTCTGGCTTTCCTGCCTGATTATTGACGAGGACGCAATGTGCAAGCAGGTTCGTGGCGAGCAGGATTATTGCTATAATTCTGAAAAAGGTAAATCCTGTCCTCACGAAATTCTTGATAGATTGGCTCAAATTAATGCAGAGGGCAGACCAGTTTGGAAGCCAATGCACATGCAACCAATTTACAGAATAAACGGCTTTGTTACCCGTGATGGTAACGGTAGAGCAAGAACAAACGCCTACATTGATGGCGAAGCACTTGATATCGGTATGGACATCTTTAATCGTGGCGTTTGCCTGCCGAGTGATAACAAAATGACTCCTGAACAGCAGGATAGAATTATTGAAGTAATCAAGCATTGCTTTGATTGACAGAGGGAATTATGTACAAATACATAAAAAGATTTTTTGACATATTTTCATCATTTCTTGCATTAGTGGTGTTGTCACCGTTATTGCTTATCTTGATTGTGGTCGGTGCGTTTGTAATGAAAGGAAATCCTTTCTTTACCCAGCAAAGACCGGGCAAGGACGAAAAGATATTCAAACTTATCAAATTTCGCACAATGACAAATGCAAAGGATAAGGACGGCAATCTTCTGCCGGATGCGGACAGGCTTACGAAATACGGTGAATTTTTGAGAAATACAAGCCTTGATGAATTGCC
>CAMFQI010000199.1 GCA_945980015.1 uncultured Eubacterium sp.
TGTTGCAAGCATTGGACATGCTTTTTTTATTACTTCTATGTTTTCTATTTCTTCTTTTAATGTTTTTTCCCATGCTCCACTTCTTATTGTTCCTTCTGTCGCTATTACCCCTATTCTGCTTATTTTTTGTTCTTTTACATATTTTACTGTTGGCTCTATAATTCCAATTATTGGCACATTAAATTTCTCTTTTAATACTTCTATTGCTTGGCTAGTTGCTGTACCGCATGCAATTACAATTATTTTCACTCCTAAATTTATTAGCATTTTAGTATTATGCGTTGCAAATTCTATAATCTCTTCCTTGCTTTTACTTCCGTACGGAAAATTTTTGGTATCTCCTAAATATATTAAATTTTCATTTGGTAATTGCTTTTTTATTTCTGAAAGTACAGTTAATCCGCCTACTCCTGAATCGAATATTCCTATTGGTCTACTATCCATTTAATTCCCTTCCCTTTTCAATATATTATATAATAAATCTGACAATAAATAAATAGGCAAAAGTGCCAAAAAAACAAGGTACAGATTATGAAAAAATATGCAGAGGTCTACGACTACTTCAAAAAGCTGATAGAAAACGGAGCATTAAAAACGGGAGACAGGCTTCCGTCAATAAGAAACGCCTGCAATATTTTATCGGTGAGCAAAACAACGGTACAAAACGCATATTTCGATTTGCTCGCAGACGGATATATTATTTCGGTTAACAAAAGCGGATATTACGTGACCGAACAAAAAAGCGTAAGCGACTTCAAAAGCGAAAAAAAAGAGAAGGAAATCCAAATACTTTACGACTTAAAAAGCGGTGACGCAGACGAGGAGAGCTTCGACATCAAGCTATGGCAACGCTACATCAAAAGCGCGTTACGAAGCCAAGGCAGGCTTTTATCATACAGTGAAGTACAGGGCGAAGCGGATTTAAGACAGGCATTATCGGACTACATAAGAGAGAAAAGGAACGTCACCGCCTCCCCCGACAGAATCATTGTAGGAGCCGGCGTACAATGGCTTTTATCGGTATTATGCTCACTTGTCAAAGACAGAAAAACAGTATCGTTTCCCGACAAAAGCTTTGTTCAGGGTATGTCGCTCTTTGAGGACTACGGCTACGATGTACACACGAGATACAAGGACGCCGATATCATTTATGTTTCACCGTCGCATATGACTGCCTACGGCGACGTTATGCCGATGAAAAGACGACTTGAGCTTATTAATTACAGCGAAAAAACAGGAAGCATAATAATCGAGGATGATTTTGACAGCGACTTTTTATATCAATCAAAGCCGACTCCGTCTTTATATGCGCTTTCGGGAAACGACAACGTAGTTTATATGGGCAGCTTTTCAAACGTACTGATACCCGGAATAAGAATTAGCTTTATGGTGCTCACGCAGGAGCTTGCAAAAAGATTCGAAGCGTCAAAGCACAAATTTGCACAAACGGCTTCAAAAACGGAGCAAATAGCACTTTGCCAGTACATAAGAGACGGTCACATAAGCTCACAAACGAGAAAGGTCAGAAGACACTACACGTCAAAGGCAAGACTTCTTTTTGACAACATAAAAAAAGAGCTTCCCGACGCCGCCGTCACCTTGGGAGACAACGGTCTGAGAGTGTTGATAAATGCCGATTTCAGCGGTGATATCTCGGATTTTGAAAAAAACAAAATCAGCGTAAGCATAATCAAATTTGAAGACGGTAAAATTACGCTTTCGCTTACGCCGTCGGCAATTAAGGAATGCGATATTCCGAAAGCCGTGGCGGTGTTAAAGTCGATATTGAATTAGAACATTTGAATTAGTGGTACTGTTTTTTGTACCATAACGGCCAAGGGTATTGATATTTGATTTTCTTTGAGCTACAATGCAGATGTAAGCAAAATTTGTACATTTGCACAAAATAGATTAAAGGAGATTTTAGTATGAATATCAAGAAAATTATCAAAGGATTATTAATTTCAATTATTACGCTTGCGGTAGGTTATTTCGCAATCGCATTGCCGTTTGACCTCGTTTCGTCTGCAAGCTCGTTGAGTGCCGGAATTATATTTGCAGTTGAGCTTGGAATTTATCTTTTTGTCGGTGCGGTTTTTATAATCGTGACAGACAGAAAAGAAGAGAAGGCAAAAAAAGAAAAGGCACGCCAATACAAAAGAATTGAGAAAAGAAAGCAGGCGCAGGAGGAATACTATTCGTTAGCGGCGTAAGACACATTTCACTAACAAAGGCTCTCTTTGATTTGTTATCAAAGTGAGCCTTTGTTTATGTTTATTCCGGATTTCTCATTTTTCTGTGGGTATTTTTTTGGAAAACCTCACTCCATAAATGCGGATTGAAAAGAAGCAATATCGGGAAAAGCTCAAGTCTTCCCGCAAGCATATCAAACATCAATACGAATTTCGACAAATTTGAAAAGCCGCTGAAATTTTGAGTAGGTCCTACAAGCTCAAGACCCGGACCGATATTGTTTATTGTGGCGGCAACCGCCGTAAAGTTTGTTGTTAGGTCATAGTCCTCGATTGAAACGAGCAAAAGGCTGAAAACAAACACAACTATAAACGTAATAAAATACACGTTTGTAGCTCTCAAGGTATTATGTTCAACAGGCTTGCCGTCGAGAGTTATTTTGCGAATACTTTTTGGGTGAAGATAGGAATGAATTTCTTTTTTTACGGTTTTGATTACAACCAAAAATCGAGAAACCTTGATACCGCCTCCGGTACTTCCGGCACACGCACCTATAAACATAAGGATTACGAGAACCGTTTTTGAGGCGGACGCCCAGTTATTGAAATCGGCAGTTGAAAAGCCTGTTGTTGTAATAATCGAAACAACCTGAAACGCAGTCTTTGAGATTGCTTCGCCAAGACTGTTATAAAGCCTTGAAACGTCGATGGTTATTATTGTAACGGCACTCAAAATGATAAGCAGGAAATAGCGTACCTCCTCCATTTTGAAGGCGTTTTTGTACTGACGGAAAATAAGAAAATAATAGAAATTAAAGTTAATTCCGAAAAGCAGCATAAACACGGTTACAACCCATTGAATATAAATTGAATATCCGCCGATAGAGTCATTTTTTATACCGAAGCCGCCCGTACCTGCCGTACCGAACGAGGTTGTGACGGCGTCAAAAAGCGGCATATCTCCCAAGAGAAGAAAAATTATTTCCAAAATCGTAAGAGCGAAATATATGCCATAGAGTATTCTCGCAGTATGCTTCATTTTCGGAACAAGCTTGCCTACGGACGGACCGGGGCTTTCGGCTTTCATAAGATTGATATTTGAGCCGCCTGTCATTTGGATAACGGCAAGCAAAAAGACAAGAACACCCATACCGCCTATCCAGTGGGTAAAGCTACGCCAAAACAGAGATGTTTTCGACAATGCTTCAACGTCACTCAAAATGCTTGCGCCCGTTGTTGTAAAGCCGGAAATCGTTTCAAACAGAGCGTCTGTCATACTCGGTATTTCGCCTGTAAGGTAAAACGGCATAGCCCCGAAAACAGAGAGTACTATCCAGCTAAGCGCAG
>CAMFQI010000200.1 GCA_945980015.1 uncultured Eubacterium sp.
AATCTTCTCTTCGGCTCACAGGACGAAGGCTCGGCGGTTGCCACGAAGAAAAAAATCAGGTTTCCGCACATAGTCTGCGACGACGTTCCCGTAATTGCAACCGACAACAGATTTCTCGATTGGATAAGAAGCGCACCACTTGACGAGGTTTTCATCAACCTACCTTACGAATACAGCGAGGATATAAGCGAAATCGTCGAGGAGCTTGAAAGTATGGGCGTAACGGTACACGTCAATGTTCCTACGCTCGACAATATGCTAAACGAAAGTAATTTCAATAATATCAACTGCAAGATGTACGCAGGATATCCGATTGCGACATTTGCGCCTGCCGTTCACAGTAGCTCGGAGCTTGCGCTGAAAAGATTTGTTGACGTCGTTCTTTCGATTATCGGAATTATCCTGAGCATACCGATTGTTGCAATTGTTGCAATTCCCCTGCTTATCGAATCCCCCGGACCGCTTATTTTTAAGCAGGAAAGAGTCGGTAAAAACGGAAGAATATTCAAAATGTATAAGCTCCGTTCGATGTATAAGGACGCTGAAAAGCGCAAGGCGGAGCTTATGAAACACAACAAAATGGACGGTCTTATGTTCAAAATGGACAACGACCCGAGAATAACAAAGGTTGGACGGATAATACGCAAGCTCAGTATTGACGAGCTTCCGCAATTTGTCAACGTCCTCAAGGGCGATATGAGCCTTATAGGAACACGCCCTCCTACAGTCAAGGAATTTGAGCAATACGAAAACCGTCACAAGCGCAGACTTTCAATGCGTCCGGGTATTACGGGAATGTGGCAGGTCAGCGGACGCTCGGATATAATAGACTTTGAAGAGGTTGTAAGGCTTGACTGCGAATATATCGACAACTGGAACACACTGCTCGATATAAAAATCTTTTTCAAAACAATCAAGGTTGTTCTTACTCACAAAGGAGCGGAATAAATGAAAATCGCTATGATAGGTCACAAGAGGATTCCCTCCCGTGAGGGCGGAATTGAAATAGTTGTTGCCGAGCTTTCAAAAAGGATGGCTGCGCAAGGTCACGACGTTACGGCATACAACAGAAAAAGTGAACACATAGCAGGCAAGGATTTTGAGCAAAGCGAAAAAATCAAGCAATGGCAGGGCGTCAAAATCAAGTGGGTAAAAACACCTGACTCATCAAAGCTCAACGCCATTGTTTACAGCTTTTTTGCAACATTAAGAGCGGTTTTTTCACGATTTGACATAATTCATTTTCATGCAGAGGGACCTGCTTCGATGGTAATTTTGGCAAAGCTTTTCAGAAAAAGAAGCGTTGTGACAATTCACGGACTCGACTGGCAAAGAAGTAAGTGGGGCGGCTTTGCAACAAAATTCCTCAAATTCGGAGAACGAACGGCGGCCAAATACGCCGATGAGATAATCGTCCTTTCAAAAAATGTTCAGGACTATTTCATTAAGGTCTACGACAGAGAAACGGTATTTATTCCGAACGGAATTTCAAAGCCCGACAATTACGAGCCTGAAATCATCAAAAACAAATACGGTCTTGACAAGGACGGCTACATTCTCTTTTTGGGCAGACTTGTTCCCGAAAAGGGCGTGCACTATCTAATCGAAGCGTACAAGGAGCTTGACACCGACAAAAAGCTGGTTATTGCAGGCGGTTCAAGTCACACAAAGGAATATGAAAGCGAGCTTAAAGCTCTTGCAAACGGAAATGAGAACATAATTTTTACAGGCTTTATTCAGGGCAAGGAGCTTGACGAGCTGTATTCAAACGCATATATCTACTGTCTGCCGAGTGATTTGGAGGGTATGCCTATCAGTCTTTTGGAGGCTATGAGCTACGGTAACTGCTGTCTTACATCGAACATTGCGGAATGCAGTGAGGTTTGCGGTGAAAACGCAGTTTATTTTGAGCAAGGCAATGTGCAAAGTCTTAAAAGCACGCTTGAGGAATTGCTGAAAAACGAAGAGAGAGTGAGCAAGCTAAAAAACGCTGCGGCTCGGTACATACTCTCCCGATATAATTGGGACAATGTATGCGACGACACTCTTAAATTATACGAAAGCATAAAATAACGATAATAATCAAAACGGTGATTGAATGAAAATTTTGATGGTAAACAAGTTTCTGTATCCAAACGGCGGCTCGGAAACATATATGTTCAAGCTTGGAAAATATTTTTCGGATAACGGACACGAGGTTGAGTATTTCGGAATGGAGCATCCCGACAGATGCGTAGAAAACTCAGCAGGAGCCTACACCGAGAATATGGATTTTCACACGGCGTCCGCCCTAAGCAAAATAAAAATGTCGCTCAAAACCGTTTATTCAAAGGAAGCATACAACAAAATGCTTCTCGTTCTTAACAGCTTTTCTCCCGAGGTTGTGCATCTTAACAACTTCAACTATCAGCTGACGCCGACGGTTATTCAGGCAGTCAGAGATTGGGAAAAAAGCAGCAACAACAGAGTAAAAATAGTTTACACGGCGCACGACACACAGCTTGTTTGTCCAAACCATGCTATGTATAACGACAACAAGATTTGCGAAGCATGTTTGGGCGGTAAATACATAAATTGTCTAAAAGGAAAATGTATTCACTCCTCCGCCGTTAAATCTCTGTTCGGAACTATTGAAGCATACTTATGGGATAAAAAGAAAATTTACAGCGAGCTTGATACAATTATTTGTTGCAGCGAATTTATGAAAAAAAAGCTCGACACAAGCCCGATACTGAAAGACAAAACAGTCGCTATTCACAACTTTATTCAGGACGCAAAAATAATTGAATGTGAAAAGGAGGACTATGTTCTCTATTTCGGAAGGCTCAGTGAAGAAAAAGGAATAAAAACCATGCTACAATGCAAGGATATTAATTTCAAGGTCGCCGGCTCAGGTCCTCTTGAGGAGGAAATGAGGAATGCCGATAACATTGAGCTTCTGGGCTTCAAAACAGGTGATGAACTGAAGGAGCTTATCTCAAAGGCAAGGCTTACGGTATGTCCGAGTATTCTATATGAAAACTGTCCGTTTTCGGTAATCGAAAGCATAGTGTACGGCACACCGGTTGTAGGGTCAAGGATAGGCGGAATACCCGAGCTTATTGACGAGGGAAAAACAGGATTGCTCTTTGAACCGGAAAATACGGATGATTTCAAGGAAAAAATCAATATCATCCTCAAGGATAAAGAGTTGGCTGAAAGTATGAGTAAGGCGTGCTTGGAAAAGAAATTCGACACTCTTGAGCAATACGCCGAAAAGCTAATGAACATTTACAAACAGTAAGGAAAAGTGGAAACAATGGCAAAAAAACTAAACGGAACGGTAATAGTAACCTACAGATGTAATGCACGCTGTACTATGTGCAACAGATACAAGGCACCGTCAAAGCCCGACGAGGAGCTTACGGTTGAAGCAATAAAGAAGCTTCCACCGATGTATTTTACTAACATCACGGGCGGCGAGCCGTTTATAAGAGAGGACTTAAAGGATATCGTGCGTGAGCTTTACAAAAAAAGCGAC
>CAMFQI010000201.1 GCA_945980015.1 uncultured Eubacterium sp.
GTATTCACTCTTTCTTGCTTTGCCGGCTTCGTTGCCGACCCAACGTATATCTTCGCCGCAAATGGCGATATTAGCCTGCGGCTGAAGGGTGCGAATAACGTCATAATACCTTTGCCAATCATATGTAAACGCCTTTGCATTTGAACCCTTTGCACCGTCAAACCAGACCTCAAAAAGCTTTCCGTAATTTGTGCAAAGCTCGGTAAGTTGATTTACAAAATAGTCATTATATGCCTCGGTGCCGTAGGATTTTTCGTGCATATCCCAAGGTGAAAGATATACGCCGAAATCAATATCGTTGCAATAACATTCATCGGCGAGAGCCTGAACAATATCCATACCTATCGGCGAATTAGTCGACTTAAAATCAGTCGTCTTTGTATCCCAAAGGCAAAAGCCGTCGTGATGCTTGCAGGTAAGGATAATTCCTGTCATACCTGCTGACTTGACTGCCTTTACCCATTGAGCCGGCTTTATTTTTGTAATATCAAAATCTCTTACCGTTTCGGTTGCATTACCCCATTCCCTGTCATTAGCGGTATTCATTCCGAAATGTAGGAATGCATAAAACGGCTTTTCCTGTAAGCGAAGCTGATTATCATTAGGCACAACGCTTATATATCGTTCAACCTCGCTGTCATTTAGCGCATAGCCGTTATTCTTTGTTGTCCAATTTTCATCAAGCTTTAATTTCATATCAATGACCCACCGTTTTTATTGTTCTTGTTTTTGCTCTTTTTCCGGTTTGTTCAACTCTTTTGCCGTTTTTACCGTTGTTCCAATGAGACAGGAAGTTATCCTTATCGTTCAAATTCCATACTAATTTTGAATTGAAATACCTCAATTTTTCTTTTAGAGACATAGTAAAGGTGAACGGTCTGTTGTTTTCGATTTTGTCATAAAGCCTTGTTACAAGAGAAGAATTTGAGGCACTTACAACAGAGGCGGCAAGCACGATAATGTTGTCGTTCTTCGGCAAAGTCACGGTTGAATCAAATGTAAGCACCCAGAAATACAGCGATTTTGCATACTGTACCTCACCGTTTTCATCAAGACAATGTGTAAACTCCCAACCTAAATTGCCGTCCTTTATGTAAGCAGTTTCGCCGAAATCGTACAAGTCCCAACGAGCATAGGCTTGAGTGATAGAATTCACACGCTTTATAACAGGCTTTGAAGCAACAAGGAATTCAGCATCAATATCGTCGCCCAACGAAGCACATAAAATCCTGATTTTTTCACCCTTTTGACAGTCAAGAGTTTGAGCGTTTGCGTGCATATAAGCGTTTTTCGGAATATCAAAATCAGTACCGAAAGCGGTAATTTTGTTCTTAAAGAGATTATCGGGAATATTGAGCTTTTCTTTTCTTTCGTCGTAATCAAGCTTTATAGACTTTGAAATACTCTTTTGCAAATTGATGTTTGATTTTTTAAGAGTAAGCCCGAACGTTTTTACCTCATACGGCTTAAAGTCACATACGAGACTGCCGTTTTCAACTCTTGCTTCTCCTCTGTATTCCTCGCTTGCCCAAAGCTCTCTCGCACTTTCAATTCCGTCTCCGAGTGTAAAGGTGAAGTCCTTTACTGCTTTGTTGTCACCCTCGTTAAAGCGAACAATAATCTCATCTGTTTTAGCGTGGTGGGACGGCTTTAAGGCTCTGAGAATAACAGAGTTATCGCTCATTTGACCAAACGAATAACCACTCTTAATTTCGCCCTTATGTTTATCGGTTGCAACGGCAACAAGCGGAGTTGTAAACGCTCTCGCCTGATACTGAGTTGCTTTTCCGACGTCGCCCTTATGAGAGAACACTGCGTAGGAATAGAGGTTTAAGCCCAAATCCATCATAGACTGCATACTGTCAATTCTATAATTCTTTTTCGGCGTATGCAAAACAGTCAGACGAAGCGTATTGTCGCTGAACTTATCCCAACCGTGTTTACACTCGCTGATAACAGAAACGCCGAAATCTCCGCTTTCGTCGGTAATATCCGCCCAAAGCTGTGCAGGAACCTCAAACAGCTTTTCGTTCATATTCTCTCTTTTTATTGCGCCAAGTCCTAAATCGAAGGTAGCTTTTTCATTAGAACAGGTAAATGCAAAGCGGTTTTTACACATTGTACGAAGCGACTGCCACTCAATTTCGTTATAAACCTCGACAAGCTCGCCGCCGTCGGAGAGTGAAACGTATGATACAAATTCGCTTTTGCCGTCGTTTTGCTTAATTTGAACAGTAGCTCTGACAGGACCCTTTTCAAGAAGCTTTATGCTTGAAACACGAGGTACTCTGTCGTGCTCCTTATTTGCCTGCTTAAAGTTCATTTCCCATGCAGGCCAATCCTTTGAGCCCGTGTAGTTGAACAAACCTAAAACTATTGGCTTTGAAAGAAGCTCACGGTTGTCATCGGTCTTGTCAATAATAGAAGAAATCTCGCCGTTTTTGTTGAGCGACACGATATACTTTGAATTTTCAAGCTGATTATCGGTTGCTTTAAGCTTTGATTTATAATCCTTTTCCTTATCGTAAGGACGAACATCATACACTCTAAAGCCGAGCGGCTTAATTTGAGCATTGAAAATAATCGTCTTAACTCCGTTTTCATCCGACAAAATCTGACTTGCAATTTCCTTATTGCAGTCGTCGAAAATTCTGACGTTGCGAGATGCGATATTTTTCAGGCTGACAGTAACGACGCCGCTTCTCTCCTGTTCAAGATTGTTATAAACAACAACGGGCGTACCCTTGCAAAATGAAGTATCAATATTATCGGCAACAGCGCACAGTGAAGCCTCAATCTCTCCCGAAAGCTGATTAATGCTCAGGGCATAGTCATTCCACGAGCGTCTGTAAACACGCTGACAGGAGGTTCCGGGAGTATCATCGTGGAATTGATGAGCAATAGCACGCTTCCAGCCCTTTTCTATAATTTCTTCGTTATAATCCTTTGCGCCGAGGAAGGAAGCAATTACGCCGCTTTTTTCACAAGCATCGGCAAGAATTTGGCATTTTGCGTTCCAACGCTTACCTATTGCACGAGAGGTATAACCGCCTACACCGTGGTTTTGCATAACAAGTTCGGTTTTCCATTCGGGGAGATTATCCCTTACAGACTGCGGCAGTTCATTATCTATATCGTGATATATTTGGTCAGCCGAAGCGGCAATGACCTCAATATCCTCATTCGGATTTTTTGCTATTTCGTCTTCGACAAACTTTACGGTTGCTTCCTGAGGTGCGCCGCCTCTGTCACCGATACCGTGGAACATATATGTCCAGTCAAGTCCGTACTTTTCATTCTCTTTTAGTTTATTAGTTACAAAATCCCAATCACGAAGCTTGGTTAAGGTAAAGTAATAATCGTGAGGATTGCAGGAGGCATAAATATAATTACCGTCAACACCGTACCATTTTCCGATATCAAACGGAACGCCGTACGCACTGCCCCAGGCTAATTTTTGAGTAGTAAAGCCCTTTAG
>CAMFQI010000202.1 GCA_945980015.1 uncultured Eubacterium sp.
GCGTGTTGAGGTTTGTTTGATTATATATTGCGGACGATTGATAATCGTCCCTACGATAATTTGAAAATTTACTGTGTCGTATCATTTTGCGACATCTCGTAGCGACGAGCATTGCTCGTCATAAAAACACAAGCATATATTTTATCTTTTCTCACTTCTTTTTTCACTCGGGAAGCCGTTATGTCCTTTTATCCCCTCAGTCAGCATAGCTGACAGCTGTCTCACCTGCCGGTTTGGTCGGTGCTTCTGCGTATTAACGCAGAGGTGTCCACCGGACACCCGCACCCTTGATGACAAGCCAAGGGGAGCCTTTATTGGTAAAACAGCGCTCCGTCTTGAACATTAGGCTCCCCTTTTAATGTTATTAAGGGGAGCTGTCGCATTTGCGACTGAGGGGATAAAAGAAAAAACGGGGCTGATTTTACAGCCCCATAGTTTTTACAACTATTCAATTATGCCAAATAAAGTGCTGAGGTGTCTGAATTTGTGTTGTCAACATACCAGCTATTGCCGATTTTAACAACATTGATTACCGTGCTTGCGACTACGTTGCCGTCAGCCGTCTTTACCTCAACGGTGCAAGCCTTGACCTCGCTGATTTCGTCTGCGCAGTCGAGATTTGCAAAGGCGTCGTTCATTGAGCCTGCCTTTTCCTCGTCAAGTGCGGCAGCCTTTACCTTACCGTTTTCAATAATCGGGGCAATTCTCTTTGAATAATCTGCCTTATACTTTTCAACCTCGTCGGCTGAAAGGTCATTTTCCTGTGCAACGCTTGTTGTCAGCGTATAGCCATCGCCGAACATTTCCTGATACTTACCGGTTGAAGCCTGCTTAAGAACCGTTTCTCCGTCTGCGGCAAGCTTTTCCTCACAGCCTGTGAGACTTTCGCCGTAGGTAGCAACATTCGACTCAAACACGCTGAACATAAATTCGGTGTCCATATAATCGTCGCCGATAATTTCAGTTCTGACCTGCTTCAATTTTGTGAAATAAGCGGTATAGAATTCATCGTAGTTTTCAAGACCCACCGTATTATTAAGCTCGATGAAGTAATCATACATTGTGTTGTAAACCTCGTCGAGAATTTGAGCCTCCTCTTCGGAGCCTGAGCCTAAAAGCTCATTTTTTTCGACATCCTCGCCGTCGTTTACAAACGGTGTCATATATGCGTTAATTACAAAATTGCCGAATTTTTGATTTTTTGAAACAAGGCTAACCTTGAGTGCATTATAGCCGTCGCCCGACTGAACGATTGTGTCGGCGTAGGACTGTGCAATCTTTTCGCTCGAAAATGCATTATAGCGTGAGGTGAAGGCAAAAACCGTCATTCCCACAAGAAGCGCCGCAACAATTATGCCTGCAACAACGCCATAAAGACCTGCCTTAAAATTTTTCTTTTCTGCCATTGTCAGCACCTCCTATTCTGCAATGCTATCTGCCGAATCATCGGAGATTTCGTCGACTGCTTCGGCTTCTTCTTTAGCTCTCTTTTCCATAAGAGCCTCGGTAATTCTCTTCTTCTTTTCGCCTACCATATCGTAGAACAAAATAGGAACGAACTGAAGAATTACGAACACAGCCGGAATAATTGTGTATATAGCGAGGAATTTCATCAATACCTCGTCATTTTGCGCCGCATAAGCAACGTTCGGACTTTGCGAAAACTGATAGCCCGACCAAGTATAAACGAGTACGGGAGCAAGCCATTTTGTACCTGCAGAAGCAATCTTTGAGAAAAGACCGTAGCCGGCATACGCAAGACCCTCCTGACGCTTGCCTGTCTTGTATTCCATTTCGTCAATACAATCTGCAATCATAATATTCGGAGTAACGTTTGTATTACCGTGCTGAATACCACAGAAGAAGTTGAGGATAAGGAACGGAATAACGAGGTTCGAGTTGAAGCCGATACCACGGGAAACGAGGAACAGTATTGCCATGGCGCTCGCACCGTAAATACAGAAAAGTATGTAGGTTCGCTTCGTGCTGAACTTCTTGAGCACAAGGTTAACGAGAAGTGTACCAACCGCAGTACCGATACCCATAGGAAGCATAAGCGCAAGCTTCAGACCCTTTGAGCCGAGAAGATAAACTGCGATATAAAGCGATACGGTACCGTAAACGCCTCTGCCGAAGCCGAAGAGCTTCGTGAGTGATACCATAAGCAAATTCTTATTTGTAAATACGAGCTTGATTGACTCTGCAAGCGAAACCTTTTCGCTTGTGTAAGGAACACGCTCCTTGTTGTTTGCAAAGAAAATCATAACGAAGATAATCATACCGAGAGCGCAAACGGCTGTCGAGATGATAAGGTCAAGACCCTGACCCTCTGCGTTCTTATACTGCTGCTGACCCATAAGAGCCTTCATAATAAGCGGAACAACGATGATTACAACCTGTCCGCCGCTTTGACCTACCGAACGAAGAAAAGAAGCTATCGAAATAGCACTTGAGCGTTCACTCGGATTAGGCGAGCACAATGCACCGAAGCAGTTAGACGGCGATTCAACGGCACACGAAACAGCGGTGTAAAGCGCATAAATAACGAACATCCAGATTGTAGCAACCGTGAATGAGCTTGTGTTAGGAGCGATGAAAACAAGCATTGAAATAAGAGCAAGCGGAATTGCGCCGAAGCCTACCCAAGGCTTAACCTTGCCGAGAGACGTTCTCGTTCTGTCAACGAGCATACCGATAACAAGCTCGCATACCGCACCTACAACACCTGCAACGCCGAAAACGAGAGATACAATGTTGGCAAGCTGAACGGAGTCGAAGCCCTTGCCCTTGAATGCGAAGTCGGCGAAAAATGTCATAGTGTAGTCGGGCATCCATCCGGTGAGCAATGCAACACCGAACAAACCGATACCGAAGGTGACAATTTCCGAGGGCTTCATGTACTTTTTGTCGGTTGTGCCGACAGCAGTTGTTTTATGTACTGCCATAAAGATACCTCACTTTGTAAAATATTCAAAAAAATTATATCATCTTTACATAAATTTTACAATAGATTTATAACAATTTTGTAACATTTTCTTTTTCTCTTTTAAGTAAAAACGGATAAGTAAAAAAACGGAACGTCGAGGACGCCATCCCCTTTGGTTGTTTTGTGGAAAGAAAGAGGACGAGCGATGCTCGTCCGTTCGGTAGTCTTATCAAAAAAAATCGGCGCTTTTATTCGGTATTATCGTCTGTGCTTTCTACGGCGTCGTTGGATGTATTGAGCGACTTGATAGCTTCCTCGGTTCTTGTCATTTGAGCACGCAGCTTCGACTCGTCACGAGCCTCTGCCTGAACATAGCCTATCGTCCACACCGACCCATCATACGTTTCTGTTCCGTCAAAGAACACAACATCAAAGCCGCCTTTTTCGGTAAATCTCGATTTTGAACAGCTTTCACCGTTGAAATAATACTTCGTATAGCCGTATTCCTTTTCGTACGTCGCCTTTTGCTCGGCTTCAA
>CAMFQI010000203.1 GCA_945980015.1 uncultured Eubacterium sp.
CGGTCTATCGGAAATTCGTGCAAAACGCCTTTCAGAGCAAATTGAAAAATAAGCAAAAAGGAGCTGTAAAAAAACAGCTCTACAACTAATCGCACCAACCACAATTCCACCATGCAAAAATTAGTAATAAATGAATTTTCACACGGAGTGCAAACAGCATTCAAATCAAAGCTGTTAACTGCTATTTTCAGGCAAAAAAATAAGCCCTTCTGAACAGGGCATAAATTAAAAGTATTGTGAAACCCCTTGAAATAAAGGGGTTTCAAGGCAAAAAATAGGACACAACATTGTATCAAATGTTGTGTCCTATGGTGGTTGCGGGGACAAGACTCGAACTTGTTTCGCACAAAGGCAAAGCCTTTGCTTGCACTCTTGCGGTGCCCAAAGAATTGCTCACTTGGAGCGTGGCAATTCTTTGACCGCTGCGCCATAACATCCTTCGCTTTTTCTGCCACCGGCAGCGCTCGGCTGTTATGCTCCGGGAACCCGTCGGTCGCAAGTTCGTATTTTATTCCATAGTCACAACAAAAAAGACACCTTTAAGGTGTCTTTTCGTTGTGGTTGCGGGGACAAGACTCGAACTTGTTTCGCACAAAGGCAAAGCCTTTGCTTGCACTCTTGCGGTGCCCAAAGAATTGCTCACTTGGAGCGTGGCAATTCTTTGACCGCTGCGCCATAACATCCTTCGCTTTTTCTGCCACCGGCAGCGCTCGGCTGTTATGCTCCGGGAACCCGTCGGTCGCAAGTTCGTATTTTATTCCATAGTCACAACAAAAAAGACACCTTTAAGGTGTCTTTTCGTTGTGGTTGCGGGGACAAGACTCGAACTTGCGACCTCCGGGTTATGAGCCCGACGAGCTACCAACTGCTCTACCCCGCGATATTTGTGCTGCTCACTTTTGAGTGCTTTACTATTATACCCAAAAAATACGATAATGTCAATACCTTTTTGTGATTTTTCTGATAAAACAATAATTAATACTAAACATAAAACAAAAACGGGTAGTAAAGTGTCCGTCTTTAACTACCCATCTTCGTTGTTTAATAAAACAATCTCTTTTGCGTTGCACAGTTGCTATGTGCAACACCAAGTGCCCTTGCCTGACACTAACCGTTTAAGGTCACATTTATATTACAACATTAGTGCGTTTTTGTCAATAGATTTTGTAAGATTTTGCAAAAATTAATTTCAATTATATCCTGTGTGTTTTTGCAAATACTTATTTTATGGACAGAAAAAATGTAGAATATGTTTGCCTAATAGCTGCAAAAATGATTGAAAACGGAGCAGAAATAAGCAGGGCGGAGGATTCTGCGCTCAGAATGTTGAAGTCGCTTGGTTGTGTAAGCTATTGTGTTTTTTGCTTGAGCTCGCTTGTGATAATCTGCGCAGACGGTTATATCGTTATGAATAGAATTTACGTAAACGATTTGAATTTATCCGAGATTGACCGTCTGAATACCTTGTCCAGAAGTATTTGCTCCGGCATTGAGCCGATAAACCGTAAACCGCAGGAATATCCTTTGCTTTGTCGCTTTTTGGCCGTAATCCTTGCAACAGGGAGCTTTTGCATTTACTTCGGCGGAACCTTTTCAGACGCCGCTTTTTCGGGGATTATCGGAATAATAATCAGTCTTTTGCCGAGAATTTCAAGCACCTCGTTTGCACAGATATTTATTCAATCAATAGTTGCAGGCGTTCTTTCCTATGTACCGTTATTGCTGGGAATAAGCAGCCAGCCTGCAATGATTATGATTGGAACAATAATGCTTTTGATACCCGGAATAGCAATAGGAAGCGCTATTCGTGACATTATGCTCAGCGATACTATTTCGGGACTTGTTGAGCTTACGCAGTCATTATTTTATGCACTTGCCATTGCTCTTGGCTTTTGCGTCGGACTGATTTTTCTTGGTAGTTAAAAATATTTTGCTTTGCGTTTTGGGAACAGTAGGATTTTGCGTAGTGCTTAATGTTCCCAAAAGCAAAATTTTGAGCGTAATAATAGGCGCATTTGCGTGTTCGTTTACTTTTGAAATGCTTTTTGAATATACGCCTCTGGGCATTTTTGCCGGTACACTGACAGCAGTTGTTGTCGCGCATACTTACAGTGAGATAATAGCGAGAATTCTCAAAACTCCGTCTACTGTCATTCTTATTCCGTCAACCGTACCGCTTCTGCCGGGAGGTTATTTGTTTTATGCAATGAACGCTCTTGTAACAGGGGATAAAAATGCTTTTGGCTATAATGCAAGACAGACGGCTCTTGTTGCTTTTGCAATTGCACTCGGCTCCGTCATAACGCTGATTGTACTCAATATCATACGTCGTATAAAAGCTGTTTTACAAAGACGATAAAATATGATATTATGTATTCGGTGATATAATGAAAATACTGGTTGTTCCCGATAGCTTCAAGGGAAGTCTGACCTCCGTTGAGGTTGCAGACACAATAAAAAATTCAATAGAACAAAACAGCCCCCACACCGTAACCGCTTTGCCGTTTGCCGACGGCGGCGAAGGCTTTATCGACGCGTTTTGCAGCTTCACACAGGCTGTGAAGCGATATTGCTCCTGCCATAATATTTATCACAATGAAACGCAGGGGTATATTGCCGTTTTAGGAAAGACTGCCGTTGTTGAATGTGCGGTTGCAAGCGGACTTCAAAAGCGTAAGCAGGTTATGATGTCGAGCTCATATGGAACAGGTGAGCTTATAAAATTCGCCTTGAATGAGGGCTGTACAAATATCATTTTAGCACTTGGCGGAACAGGAAGCTGTGACGGCGGTGCAGGCGTTATTTCGGCACTCGGCGGCGTGTTTTATGACGAAAACTACAACGAAATGTCTGTTGTTAAAAGCCGTGACCTGAATTTTATTTACGGTGTGAATTTTAGAAATATGCCCAAGAATATCAGCTTTACCTATGCTTGCGATGTTGAAAATGTGCTTTTCGGAGAAAATGGTGCCGCCTTCGTTTATGCCGCCCAAAAGGGCGCAAATAAAACGCAGATTGTCGAGCTTGACGAGGGCTTGAAGCGTCTTAATGCGTTTTTGCCAAATGATGTGTCAACCGTAAAAGGCTCGGGTGCGGCAGGTGGAATTTGCGGCGGTCTTTATTCAATATACGGCGGTGATATTCGTTCGGGATTTGATATTCTTTCGCAGTATAGTTCTCTTGAAGAAAAAATCAAGGAAGCCGACGTTGTTATAACAGGCGAGGGTAAAACCGATAAACAAACGCTTATGGGTAAGCTGCCTTATAGAATTGCGTCATTGTGTAAGAAACACAATAAAAAATGCGTAGTTATAAGCGGTGTAATAGAGGATGTGTCATTAGGCGACATTATGATAAGTCTTGTCGGCGGCGGCGTAACCGAGAAGCAGTCTATTGAAGCCCCACGTGAAATACTGTCTCTTATACACATCTCCGAGCCCACGAGACGTAGAGGAATC
>CAMFQI010000204.1 GCA_945980015.1 uncultured Eubacterium sp.
TTAGCACCTTTCCCTTAGGCAGGTTGCTGTGCGGTCATCGGGCTTGTCCCTCGCGCACTCTTTATGGATATTCTTCTGTATTATAATAATCTGTTTTTGGGATAGCTGAATTTTATAGGTAAAATTCTTTCAGGTCATCAAGCCGCAAAAGGCAAGGATTATTTCCATAAGGTACGCCCACATCAACATCTATCCAAGTGTCGGTTTTAAGGATTTTGCCATTGTATTTTTCACCGTAACTTTTTGTCGGTGTATGGCCGAAAACGGTAATACAATCATCAAAATAACGGTCGATAAGTTCGGGCCAAGCCCAGATAAACTCATCGGCAGTATAGTCCGCCAGGTTTCTTTCGGGTGAAAAATTATCGAGTCCGGAATGGCAAAGCAGAAAATCATTTTCTCCTGCGTGTACGGTTTCGTAAAGCGGAGCCTCTTTTAGATAACCAATAATATCGTTGAGTGTTTCCGGCGATTTGTTTTTAAGTTTTCTTAATGCGTTTAAGGTAACGTCGCCACCGTTTAACATATAGTTGTTTAGAAGTTCCATTTGCTCCTTGCCGAAACGCCTGATACTTTCCTCTGTAATTTCGTTAAATACAAAATCACAGGATAAGAGCATTGCCTCGTGATTTCCTAAAATTAACTGCGCATTCGGTTGTTCCAACAACCACCTTAAAATTGCAACACCGCCGTCATTTTGGCGGTCGATGACATCGCCCAAAACAAACAACCAATCGTTTTCGTTAAAATATGCTTTTTTAAGAAGAGCTTTCAATTTTGTAAGTTCAAGTCCGTGCAAATCGGAAGTTACATATACCATTTAACCACCTCAATTATTAAACACAATACTTTTATGAATTTTTCAACCCTGACTGCCGCATAATCTGCGTGATTATTCCGAAACCGTATAGATTATCCGAGCAAATAAGTCCTATCTCTTTGGGTAGGCGGTTGCGGTATTTTAAGTATTGCTTTTCACTGTTAAAAACTACATATTCTCTGTTTAGGCTATGAAAGGCACTGCCAATAAAATCGGTCAATGCTTTTTCCGGTTTGTCTACCATAATAAAATAGCCTGTTTTCGTGCCTGAATTATTTGTGATTAGATCTCTGACATCGTCACTACCTTTGTTTTCTTCATTTCGAAGTCCCGTCCAGAGCACTAACATATTAAGTGTCATTTTACGGTTTTTTAAATTTTCCATTCTATACTTCACCTATGTTTAAGTTCAAAGGATAATCCTTTAGATTTCAAGGATTATATGTTTACTCTTAAAATCTATTATTGTTAGCATAAAGCAAGACCTATAACCGTACTTTGGTCTTGCCATGATAAAAGTTTTTATAGCAAAATCCAATCGATTGTTTTTTCATGATCTTTAACATGATACATAAACAAAAGCTAAATAACAAAGGAATAACGCAAGAATAAATAAGCATTAAACAAACCATATTCCGTTAGAATTATTAAGTTGGATTTTACCATCGGAGAATGCTTAAAGTTCAAACTCAAATGTTGCGGAGTGATTGATTAAATCAAGAGCAAGTTGTGCGCTTGATAATTCATCTGTTACGGCAAGCAGGTCTTTGTTCACTTCATCGATATCATAATTCGCATAGCGATAATCGATAATATTACTTGCCCTTCCGTATCCTTGTTCTTCCCGAACTTTCGGCAATCTTAATGCCATTTCAGAAAGCTTTTGCTTTTTAGCTGATAGCTGAGGAATAAATACAAGCATCTCATCAATTGTGATGTTGTATTCTGGAATAACGGTTGTCGTGTTAAAAAGATTGATAGCGTGTTTTAATTTTCGGATTTTAAGAGCTAATCCGTCAAGCTCGGCTTTTACTTCCTTATAATCGTATCTCGGTCTAACCGATTCCGGATTTTCTCCGACACTTGCTAAGAATGTGCTTGAAATACTTTCCTTTGATTTAAGTGCATCGAATTCAGATTTGAGTTTTTTAAGCAACTTTGCGCCTTCGGCAGATGATAATTTCATTAAAAATCCCCTCGCTCTTTGTTTTACGTTATAATTATACTCTTATTTATGTACTTTATTTGGTGCGTTTCTTTTTTCGCCGGGTATAACCGGTTCCGGGTAGGTCAAAAAGGCGTAAACATCAGACCTTATATTTAAGTCGGAAGAGCTTTGCGGCTTTTTCTTTTTTCCAAGCGATTTATAATATTGGTATGTGAGTTTGATCTTTTTTACAAGTTTCATTATGAACCCTCCGCTTTTTGATTTTGTGTATGCGCTTTTCATTTTGGATTATAACCACAACTATGTACCTCTTTTGGTGCACTATTGTTGTTATACTAATAGAACAAGTAAAAAGTTGAAATTTAGGAGGATCTGTTTATGAGAAAATGCGATGTTGTGTTTAGCGAAAATTACTCTTATTCATTAGAGGATGCCTATGCAAAAATATTTGAATGTGTTGATGAAAACGGCATTCTTTGCATTCAAGACTTTCCGGATGATGAATGTGAAATTGAAGGGTATATCAGTTGTAGGTTGAAATTCGACGAAAAAAGCAAATTAAATGCTCTTAAAGAATTTAAGAGTATCAAGGAAAACATAATATCACTTGCACATCTTGCTGGAGATGACGGAAAACTTCATATCTGTGAACTTAACGCCTGCCCTGAAAAAATAAAAGATGTGTTTTATACCTATATTGAAAATCTTGATGTCGGCACAGACGATTTTGATGGGATAGACCGCTTACATAACAAATGGTTAAATGATCTCTCCTTTGAAAATTTCACCGCCGAAGAAATGAAGTTTATGGAGAATTATAGGAATACCGAAGTAAAAGATGCTGAAAAGAGAATAGGCGCTAATTTCTGTGCTTTTGAGGTTATACGCAGAGCACAAAGATATTTCAGGCTATTAACATTAGAGGCTCCAAAAATTGTCTGTGATAATGAAGAATACTTAATGCTGAAAGCATTTATAATTCATAGCTTTGCCGTTTCTTTTGAGAAAATAGCCTAATGATATAGTAATTGCTAAATGCCATTATCTAATGAGGGAGTAATCAATTTTTTAATAGACTTATGAGAACATAAAGAATTCCCCTTATCCGAACGAAAACGGATAAGGGGAATAATCTATCTATAGTTTCATTTTAATTCTGCCGAGCCGTTACCGTAGCATAGGTATCAGGATTACAGTATTTCAAGGGATCGTATCGTGTTTTCCGGATCCATTTAGCATATACTGAATTCGCGTAAATACCGTCATTGCTTCACCGACGTTCTACACGCCCACTAAAATAAGACGATCAAGAGGTGGGGCAGCAGTTAATGAATGTTTTACAGGGCATAGTTACCGTTTTACCTATTCATCACGATCATTTGTTTGCCCAAACCTTTCGATTTAGCAAGCAGCTTATGGAATCCGCTATATGCATATAGATCTCCGGCATCAATGAGCATTG
>CAMFQI010000205.1 GCA_945980015.1 uncultured Eubacterium sp.
CACGTTTTGAACGATAATCCCGGACGTCAAAAATACGGCGGCGAGCCTGTATTTATGAGCGAATACGGCGGAATAAAGTGGGAGTCCGATAAGCAGTATAAATCTTGGGGCTACGGAAATGACGTTAAAACAGAGGAAGAACTGCTTGAACGCTATAGGGGACTTACCGACGCAATAATCGACAACGAGCGAATGTTGGGCTTTTGTTATACCCAACTTTATGACGTTGAGCAGGAGCAAAACGGTCTGTACACCTACGACAGAGAAAAGAAGTTTGACGATAAAATTTACGAGGAAATCAAAAAAATCAATACAAGAAAAGCCGCAATAGAGCTGTAAGCAAAAAGATAAAACCGCCTTTGAATCAATTACAAAGGCGGTTTGTTGTATGAGTGATGTTATCGAATGTTATGCCAGAAATTCGGATACGTTTTCGTAGTCCTTAACTTTTTCTGCGTTGTTTTCGATAATGCGCTCGGTGAAGCCGAGCTTTGTTTTCCTGCGTTTGAGGGCTTCGGTATATCTTCTTGATACTGCAATGAAGATTATGTAAATGTACGGCATACCGAGATTTGTTTCAAGCAGGGAATTAATAATCATCGGTGAAAGCGCGCTGACATTCATACCGGTTACGCCCAAATTAGCCGAACGTATACCGCCGAGGTACAAGCCGATTTCCCAGCCTGCCTGAACGAGTATTCCAATAATCAAAAGCCACGGAATATTCACACGCTCGTTTTTCTTTTTGCGTGACATATTCCATACAAAAAGCAGCACATAGCCTACGAATAAAATCAGCGCCATCCAACCGTGGTACGCTCCTGTTTCACGCCAAATGGTAATCGTGTAATCGTGTGAGCCGAACGTTTTTGTAAGCAGCGGACAGCAAAGCCACCAGCCGAGAATAAGCGTTGTCCATTCAAAAAGGTTTTTGTCCCTTGAAATCCAAAGCCATATCCACGCAAAATTCGTAAATCCGTAGCTCATTGACATCCACATCAGCACCCAAAAAAGCTGACTTTCCGTTCCCTCAACGCCGTTCATAAGCAGATGGCGAGAGCCTGTTGCAAGGTGGAAAATGCCGAAGTCAACAATTTGATACAAAATTCCTGCCAGCACGCCGACAATAATCGTCGTGTATTTTTTCTTAAACAGTAAAAGTCCGATAAACAGGACAAGAAATGCAATATCAAGCCACATATAAAACGGCTCAAATACTCTTTGTGCAACTACTTCCATAGTTATATTCTCCGAATGTTTAATTAGTTACTTCTGATTTTTGTAGGGCTTTTTCTTTGCTACCCAGCCCTCTTTGTTGACCTGACGTGCTCTCGCAACCGACAACGCCTCGTTCGGAATATCGTCCGTAATTGTTGAGCCCGCGGCAATATATGCAAGCTCGCCGACCTCAACGGGTGCAATAAGATTTGTGTTGCAGCCGATGAACGCACCGTCGCCGATTTTACATCTCGTTTTGTTTTTGCCGTCGTAGTTACAAGTCACCGTGCCGCAACCGAAGTTTACGTTCTTTCCGACGTCGCTGTCGCCGATATATGTCAGATGCGCACTCTTTGTACCCTCGCCGACGATTGAATTTTTAACCTCAACGAAGTTGCCGATATGAACGCCCTTTTTCAGCACGCTGTTAGCTCTAACCTTAACAAACGGACCGCAGTCAACACCGTCCTCAACGGTACTGTCGGTGATTTTGCAGTTGTCGAGAATAACGTCGCTTCCGATTGTTGAATCGCTAATCCAAGTGTTGGGGCCGATAACACAGTTGTCGCCGATAACGGTGTTGCCGAGAATTATCGTGTTCGGCAAAATGCGTGTACTGTTTCCGATTTTAACATCCTTGCCTATCATAACGCCGTCGGTACACTGAATGTCAACGCCGCTTACCATAAGTCTGTCGTTAATATTTCTTCTCATTATATTATTGAGGTCGTTGAGCTGCTTTCTGTCGTTTGCGCCCAAAACTGCCTCGTAGTTTTCGCAGACATAAGCGCCTGCATTTTCACCCTTGCCTATAAGAATTTCAAGGCTGTCGGTGAGATAATATTCATTTTGAACATTGTTGTTTGTAATATTATCAAGAGCGTAAAGCAGGGAAGCGCCGTTGAACCAATAAACGCCTGCGTTCGATTCGTTAATCAGCTTTTCTTCATCTGTTGCGTCCTTGTGCTCAACTATGCGAAGAAGCGTTCCGTTTTCGTCACGCTTGATGTGACCGATGCCGTTAGTGTCGCTCACGATAGCAGAAACGAGAGTGATAACGTTTTTGTTCTCTGTGTGATAAGCGTAAGCCTTGTTTATTGTGTCGGCGTCCATAAGCGGACCGTCGCCGTTGAGAATGAGAATGTCGTCATTCTTGTGAGCCGAGATAAAGTCTCTCGCCTGCATAACTGCGTGTCCCGTTCCGAGCTGAGGCTCTTGAAGTGCGGTCTTTATTTTGCTGTCGTAAGATGCAAGATAGCCCTCGACAACCTCGTGACGATAGCCTGTTATTACGCAGATATCCTCGGCTCCCGCTTCCTTTACTGCGTCGATAACATATTTTATCATAGGCTCAAAAATAACCTCGCACATTACCTTCGGCGAGTCTGTCTTCATTCTTGTACCCTTGCCGCCGGCAAGAATAATTGCACATTTCATAGGCTTGCACCCTCTCTTATTGTAAAGTTTTTGTAAGAAACCATATTTCTTATTATTCATTATGCACTAAAATTAAAAATTTTTCAACAGGTTTTGCGATATATTGTTAGAAATGTAATATATTGCACAATTTATTAAAAAAATGTTTGTAATTCTTTTCTTTGTATGATATAATCAAAAAGGATTATTCTGTGCATTTGAGTTTTTCAGGTGTCAAGCGGGATAAAACGTCAATATTATAATGTATTTTATTTTAGGAGGTATTCAAAAATGTCAAACAAATGGGTTTACATGTTTGAAGAAGGCGACATGACCATGCGTAACTTGCTTGGTGGTAAGGGCGCAAACCTTGCAGAAATGACCAAAATCGGTCTTCCTGTTCCGCAGGGCTTCACCGTAACTACCGAAGCTTGTACACAGTACTATGAGGACGGTCGCAACATCAACGACGAAATCATGGCTCAGGTTATGGACGGCGTTGCAAAAATGGAGGAAATCAACGGCAAGAAATTCGGCGACCACAAGAATCCTCTTCTTGTTTCGGTTCGTTCAGGTGCGAGAGCATCTATGCCGGGTATGATGGACACAATCCTTAACCTCGGTCTTAACGACGAGGTTGTTGAGTCTATGATCGCAGGCAATCCGGATCCTGCTTTCGAGCGTTTCGTATATGACTCATACAGAAGATTTATTCAGATGTTCTCCGACGTAGTTATGGAGGTTGGTAAGAAGTATTTTGAGCAGCTTATCGACAAGATGAAGGAAGAAAAGGGCGT
>CAMFQI010000206.1 GCA_945980015.1 uncultured Eubacterium sp.
TTCCTCTACGTCTCGTGGGCTCGGAGATGTGTATAAGAGACAGATTATACATTGTATAAAGCAGCTTTCTGTGAGACGGCTTAAAGCCGTCAATTTCGGGAATTGCACGTGACAGAATAACACTCATTGCATACGGCATATAGTTTGATTTCAGCGTTTGAGTAATGCCCTCGTCCTTTACGGTTCCTGCACCCTGAATGTGAACATTGTCTGCAAGGGGGTTAAGTATTTCGTTTTCTGTTTTCTTTTTTCTTGCCATTGTTCACACCTCCTTAGCTGACATCAGCCGCATCCAAATAAAGATGACCGTAATCTGCAATATATTCTTTTCTGCCCTCAAGATTATCTCCCAAAAGCAAGTCGAACATTTCACTCGTTTCTCTTGCATCATCGGGAGTAACTCGAATCAGTCTGCGAGTAGCAGGGTTCATAGTAGTAAGCGACATCATATCCGCTTCGTTTTCACCGAGTCCCTTTGAACGCTGGATTGTATATTTTTTATCACCAAGCTCTTTTTTGATTTCGTCCATTTCGATTTCATCATAAGCAAAATAAGTTTGATCCTTACAGGTAACTTCGTACAAAGGTGACTCTGCTATATAAATCTTACCCGCTTCAATGAGCTTGGGCATAAGTCTATAAATCATAGTGAGAATAAGCGCCCTGATTTGGAAGCCGTCAACATCGGCATCGGTACAAATCATAATCTTGTTCCATCTCAAAGCGTCCATATCAAACATCGAAACGTCCTTTGCCGCCTTGCTTTTTACCTCAACGCCGCAGCCTAAAACCTTAATCAAATCCGTGATAATGTCGCTCTTAAAGATTTTATCATAATCGGATTTTAAGCAATTTAGTATCTTTCCTCGTACAGGCATCAGGGCTTGGAAGTTTGCGTCTCTAGCCTGCTTACACGCACCGAGTGCGGAGTCGCCCTCTACGATAAATATTTCACGCTCATTTACGTCTTTTGACCTGCAATCGACAAATTTTTGAATACGATTGGTCATATCGACCTTTGTTTGCAGGGTCGTTTTAAGTGTTTTTCGGGTTGTCTCGGCTTTCACTCTTGAACGCATATTGATAAGCACCTGGTCGGCAATTTTGTCTGCGTCAATCTTGTTTTCAATAAAGTAAACTTCAAGCTGCTTTCTGAAAAAATCAGTCATAGCGTCCTGAATGAATTTATTTGTGATAGCCTTTTTCGTTTGGTTTTCATACGATGTTTGAGTAGAAAACGAGGAAACGACAAATATTACACATTCCTCAACATCCTGTACGGTAATTTGAGAATCGGTCTTATTATATTTGTTTGTCTGCTTGAGATATGCGTTAATTTGGCTTACAAACGCACTTCTGAAAGCCTTTTCGGGAGCACCGCCGTGCTCCAAAAACGACGAATTGTGATAATATTCTTTAAGCTGGTTATGAAGTGAAAAACAAAGTGCACACTTGATTTTCAGCTTGTAGTCATCTAAATCCTCACGGTCACGTCCGATACGTTCACATTCCCAATACTGAGGAGTAGTAAAGCCTTTATCTCCTGCAATCTCGCTGACATAATCCTTAATACCGTTTTCATAGCAGTATTCCGTTGTTTCAAACTGAGACGACGTAATTTGATTTTTGAATACAAATTTTATACCGTCATTAACAACGGCTTGCTTTTTGAGGGTTTGAACATAAAACTCAACAGGCACGTTTATATCCGTAAACACCTGTAAATCGGGCTTCCACCTGATTTTTGTACCAGTGTCACCTCGTTTTCCGTAAGGCTCCTTTTGAAGTCCACCGACATTTTCGCCATGCTCAAAATGAAGATTATACTTATATCCGCCTGCCTTTATCTCGGCGTCCATATATTCGGAAGCATACTGTGTTGCACAAAGTCCGAGACCGTTAAGACCGAGTGAAAACTCGTAGTTGTCTGCGCCGTTGTCGTACTTACCGCCTGCATAAAGCTCACAAAACAAAAGCTCCCAATTATATTTTTCCTCATTTTTATTATAATCAACAGGAATTCCTCGCCCGAAATCCTGCACCTCGACAGAGCCGTCAAGATATCTTGTTATGATAATTCTGTTACCGTAGCCCTCTCTCGCTTCGTCAATCGAGTTGGACATAATTTCAAATATCGAATGTTGACAACCTTCAATACCGTCGGAGCCGAAAATAACCGCAGGTCTTTTTCTTACTCTGTCGGCACCCTTTAAGGATTTAATACTGTCATTGCCGTATTCCTTTTTCTTTGCCAAAGCAATCCCTCCAAAACGAAGTTTACATAGATAATTAATTATACAATATATTGTGTATAATTGTCAAGATTTACTATATACATTAATTTTCGGCAATTTTTCAAATAACAACAATAATACCGTATTCAACTAAAAGCCGAATACGGTATTGAATTATACTTTATATTTCAATGCAAGCTCTTACATTGCTTTCGCCGGTTGACAGATTAAATACAAGCGATTTTTCTATGCCGTTTTCAGTAAAATCGAGCTTAATTTCGTCCTTTGCAACATACTGTGCAAGCTTGATTTTATAATCCTTTTGAGTGAAAAATTCATTGAGATACGCAGTTTTTTTGTCGTCAAAATCCCCTGCGTTATCCGACACAAAAAGTACATTTCCGCAAACGGAATTAATCTTACCATGAAGAAGTTTTTGATTTTCGTTATAGCCGATATTCACATCACGCAAAAAGAATACATCGGGGTCATTACAAAACGCCCTGCCGTCGAGGTGAGAACGGAAAACGGTATTGATAATTGCGTTTTGTGACGACGGAATTTCGGCATTAATTTTGAGCAAATTCAAAAGCGAGTTTATACTTATTTTCTTAACGTCAAACTGCCAATCCTTATTTGCATCACAGCTTATACGACAGGCGTCGAAAATTCCCATACAGGCACCGAGAGGCACGCCGCAGCCTAGTATCAATTTGTCGCCGCACGCTTCACGAAGCAGGTCAACGCCGTCGCACATAATCTCGCCTCTTGTTTTGTTGTTTCTCGGCTCAATGCACTGACTGTAAAGGAAATCGAGCTTAACCATATCATAGCCCCACTCATTCAGCACTACATCAAAAACATGCTTAATGTATTGCCTTGCTTCGGGATTATAAATATCGAGGGTATAAGCACCTCCCCAGCCTTGACAACCGAGCATTTTTTTACCGTTTTTGTTGTGTCTTATAAGCCAATCGGGGTGTTTTTTCGCAAGCTCCGAGTTAACCTGTGCACTAAACGGAGCAAGCCAAATTCCTGCCTTATAGCCCTTTTCGTGAATTTTATCGGCAATGAATTTCATACCGTGAGGAAACTTCGATTTATCGGTCAGCAACCAATCTCCGACAGCCTGTTGATATCCGTCGTCAACCTGAAAAATGCTGACATTATCCTTAACACGGTCAAGACC
>CAMFQI010000207.1 GCA_945980015.1 uncultured Eubacterium sp.
CACCTAAGCCTTCGTCGGCAGCGTCAGATGTGTATAAGAGACAGCTCCGATACTTATGAATTTACTTGCCTCCGGCGGAACAGACGCACAGTCTTTCCTCACAAGCCACTCATCAATCACAGGCATAACAGAGGACAATTGGAAGGATAAGTACTACAATTATTATTCTTATCTTGACAATACAGAGGCAGACGGTCTTTCATTCTATGCTCTGTACACATTGTGTGAGAACAACAAAAACGATACAGAAAATCCTGAGTTTGCAGAATACTGCAAAACTACTCTCGAAAAGCTTAATGTTCTTTTGAACATTTGCTCTGCTGCCGAGAAGGCTTATGACACTCGTGTTAATGCTGCAAACAGTGCATACAAGGATTTAATCAACTACAAAGTAACATACAAGGACTCAAAAATGTATGTCGGTGACCTTTTGGCTGCTACCGCTACTCTTTCATCCGCTGAGCTCAGCGAGCTTGTATTCAATGATAAAAAGTGCCCTTACAACGGAATGAAGGTTGGCGACATCCCTCTTGCAGATGCTCAGGGTAACAGAACAAGTTTCGGATACGGCGTTGACATTTGTAACGATGCATTCGATAACCTCGGCGTTGATCTTGAAGCCGAAAATGCGGCAGACGCTGTATTCTATTACTACACATTGACAACAGGCTATCATTACAACAGAGCCGATAACCACCGTTATGCAAGAGGTCTTTCCTTTATGCAGGCTCTTCAGTACATCGACCTTGCACAAAAGGGCGGAAATCCGATTGAATATAACGGAACCTCACTTTCATTGGAAAACTTTGCAAGCGTGCTTGAGGCAACAAACGCAAAAGGCAATATCGTACCGGGCATTGTTGCACAAAAGGTTTATGACAGCCTTTTCGACCTCTGCAGCAAATCAACTGTTGAGAGCACCTACGGATTAACAGTAGAAGCATTTGCTTCCTCATCCTTTGAAGCAATCAACAAGGCTATCCTTATGAAGTCCGGCTTCGGCGAAGAATTAGAAGAAATAACCGACTACATTGATAGCGTAAAAATTGAAAACGAAGACATTGAGGATTTGTGCAACGCTGCTTCCGAAAACGGTTGGTACGGCGAGTACGAAAAAATGCATGATTACATTAATTCCGGTAAAAGCACTCTTTCAACCTATGCAATTGATGTACTCAACCGTCTTTATACTGCAAGCGACAGTGACTTCTCACTTTTCTGTAACGCAATAGCAACAAGTGAAAGTGATGCAAAGAATTATGTAAGCAGCTATTTCAGTACAGTTTCTGCTGTAAGAAATAACGGCACTCCGATGCCTCTTGTTGATTTCATCAACGATGTTATTTCAGGTGCAATCACAAAGGCTGAAATCAATTCAGGAAATCTGATTGCCAGTGCAGATATCGTTTCATCACCTCGTTTTGACTTGTTGGAAATCAACAAGTACAACAACGCTATTGCTCCTGCAACTGCCGATTACAGCTATGCATACAGCGAATATGCTATTCCTGACGAATACGCAGTTATCGTTGTTAACAATCTTCTCAACGACACAGTAGGAATGTTGTTTGACAAAGACGGTCAAATCGGCGGTATCGTTAACCCGATTCTCGAAGGTCTTCTTGAGACAAAGGTAACGCTTTATGCACTTGACGGTTCGGGCATTCTCAATGACCTTTGGCTCAACCTCTACAACGCTCCTGTTGAAACAGTTCTCAAGTTAGTTCCTGTTTTGGTAGCACTTGTTGACGAGGTATTACTTCCGATGCTTCTCAACCAAGAGGGTGACGTAAAGTACGAGTCACTTAACTTCCTCATCAGCAGTCCCGACACGCTTTTGGGTGCATTAGCACTTAAGAACGGAAACACCGCTGTAGGTATTTCAACACTCAGCTTCGACCTGAACACACTTCTTCCTGCACTCCTTGCAATCCTTTCAAAGGACGGCGGATACGAAGCAGCTCACGCTATCGTTCCTACATATCAGGAATATATCGACAGCTACAATGCAGCACAGACTACCGAAGCTGACAAGTATACAGTTGAAGACGAAGGCTTTGCAAAAGTTCTCAAAATCACAGGCATTTATGTTGCCGACAAGGCTCTTTGCGGTCTTAACATTGCAGACGCAATCGCAAACATCAAAAAGGAAGATGAAAAAGGCAACGAAGTAAATGCTTTAAGTCCTGAGATTGCCGCAATGATAAGCGAGGTTATCTATAATGTTATTGATTTCGCAGGCGACGCAGTTGACGATTATCTTGCACAGCATAAGGACGACCCGAGATATGCAAGAGAAAATCCGGACGCACCGGTTGAAACCGTTCAAAGAGGACTTAACAACCTTTCCGTATCTCTTCCTTATCTTGTAGATTCTATCTTCAAGTCATTCGCAAAGAAGTACAACATCACCTCCGATTGGACAGCCGTTCCGGCAGGCAAGTTCTTCGACGAAACAAGAACGTTCAAGGATGGCGATTCCACACGCGACTATACACATCAGGTTAACAGAGATATCCAAAACATCAAGGACTGCGCAGATGCAAGCAAGGTTAATCCGAACGAAGCGCCTGCAAAAGTATATCAATATCTCAGCGCATTAATCGGCAATTGGGTTGACGGCGTATTGGCTGTTGTAAACGGCATCGGCGGCTCATTGTCGGGCACAACAGAGGTGTTCTGGAACTTCAAGGAATATTCAAACAAGATTACAAATTCCTTCAAATATCCGAACAATATCACAGCAAGCGAGGCTGAAACAGCAGTTAGCAACCTCGACGAGCTTGTTCAAAATCTCTTCCCGCTTCTCAAGAGCCTCGGCGTACTTAAGGTTGACAGTCTTGAGCAGCTCGTAAACGACAACCTTTACACAAACGCTATGGTAACAACCATTGCAAAGGGTCTTTACGGTGCAATCGAAAAAGCATTCAACGGAATTGAAGGCGTTGACCTTGCAGGTATTTTGGCTAATTCCGATCTTGACCTTTCAACAAAGGGCATTGCTTCTTACCTTATGGATTCACGCTACGGCGCTACATATTCATCTGCTGCAAGCACACTTAGAAGTGTATCAAGCTGGAATAAGGTAACTACTCTTAACTGGGGCTTCAAGGATGGCTCGGCTAAGGCTCAGCAGGGCTTCATCAGTGCAATTGCCGCTGTATTACGTCCTATCAACGACATTCTTTCAATGTTCCTTGTAGGCGCAGATGCATACGACAAGGCTCCTGTACTTAAGATTATCAACAGTCTTGACTTCTCACTTCCTGTATTCTACGAGGAAGCTACTCAGAGAAGCATCGCAATCGGTATGAGCGGCGGCGTATTCAACCTTGTTCTTACACAGGCAGGCGAGG
>CAMFQI010000208.1 GCA_945980015.1 uncultured Eubacterium sp.
AATTTCACCGCTTGCGATTTCACACGGCGTAAGCCGTATATCACTGAACACAGGGACCCGTTCCCTGTGTTCTATTGTTTACAGAACGGTAACAAAATTAACAAAAAACACTTGATAAATAGTGTCAGTTGTTATATTATATAGTGTGTTGGGGTTTGTCCCGAATAAAGCATATGACATAAAAATTATGGATAAAAGTATTAGGAGTAAATGTTGTGATTGAATTTAAGGATGTATCAAAGGTATACGACAGCAACGGCACTCACGCTCTCGATAAGGTAAACATAAAAATCGAGGACGGTGAATTTGTGTTTATAGTCGGTTCCTCAGGTGCAGGCAAGAGTACGTTTTTGAAACTCATTATGCACGAGGAAAAGCCGACCGAGGGCGAGGTTATTGTAAACGGATATTCCTCTGCCGAAATGAAGAAAAGGCAGGTTCCGTATTACAGAAGAACCATGGGTATTGTTTTTCAGGATTTCAGAATTATCCCGAAAATGAGCGTGTACGATAATGTTGCGTTTGCAATGCGTGTTATCGGCACAAAGGAAAAGGATATTCGCAAGAGAGTTCCTTACATTTTGCAGCTTGTAGGACTTTCACAAAAGGCGAGGTCTATGCCTAACGAGCTTTCCGGCGGTGAGCAGCAGAGAGTTTCGCTTGCAAGAGCGCTTGTAAACAACCCGAAGCTTATTATTGCCGACGAGCCGACAGGTAACGTTGACCCCGAAATGAGCCACGAAATCGTTGACCTGCTTACAAAAATCAACAATTCCGGTACAACGGTTGTTATGGTTACTCACGAGCACGATTTGGTGCGTACCTTCCAAAGAAGAGTAATCGTTATTCAGCACGGTAAGGTTGTATCCGATACGCCCGACCCGACCTACGCAAAGTTTAAGGCGCAGGAGGTTACGAAAAAGGCGGATATGTACTACTATGACGAAAATGTTGACCAGTCGAATTTAGGCGAGGTTTTCGACAATTTGAGCGACGTTGAGGTTAGCAGTAATGCCGAGACTTCCGTCGACTTGAACGAATTAGCACAGGGAGGTGAGCAGTAATGTCGGGTGCAAGCATAAGATACCTCATCAAAGAGGGCTTCAGAAACACTTGGACAAACCGTATGATGTCCGTTGCGTCAATCTGCGTACTGCTTAGCTGCTTGGTGCTTATCGGCAGTGCGTCGATGATTTTCCTCAACATTGACTCTCTTGTTGAAAAAATCGAAGACGAAAACGTTATTATGGTTTATATCGGCGACAAAACGCTTGCAGAAAGCAACGATGAAAACGCTCTTGATATCGACTCAACGATAACCCAAGAGGATATCGACAAAATGGGCGAGCAGCTAAAAGCAATTCCTAATATTCAGGAAATTGAATTTGTTGATAAGGAGACGGCGTGGAACGAGCAGCTTGCAACAATGGACGACGCACAGGCTCAGCTTTTTAAGGAGGAAACGGACAACATTCCGCTTCCCAATGCCTACAAGGTTACGGTGCGTGATTTGTCGCAGTTTACTCAAACGGTAAATGAGATCAAGAAGCTCGACAATATCTACACAATTCGTCAAAATACCGACCTTGCTCAAAAGCTCGATACTATTTCAAGAGGTATCAGCGTAATAGCAATCGTTATTATTGCCGTATTGTTTGCAATTTCGCTTTTCATTATTTCAAATACAATCAAGCTCACCGTATATTCAAGAAGACTTGAAATCAGCATTATGAAATCTGTCGGTGCAACGAACAGCTTTGTTCAGCTTCCGTTCGTTGTTGAGGGTATAATTCTCGGCGTTATTTCGGGCGTTGTTTCGCTCGGCGCAGTTTGGGGAATTTACGAGCTTGCAATTTCGAGATTCAGCGATTTGTTCAATTCGATAGGCGTTCAGCCGCTTGCCTTCGGCGATTATGCGTGGATGATGCTGGGCATATTCGTTGCTATCGGTATCGTCAGCGGCGTAGGAGGTTCGCTGATTACAATGAGAAAATATTTAACAAAGGAAGGCAGTGAGATTAGTGCAGTCTAAAATGAAAAAATGCCTGTCCCTGCTCCTTTCCCTCGTGCTCGTGTTCTGTATGTCGTTTGGGGCGACTAATGTTTACGCCGTTTCACAGGCGGATATCGACCGTCTTAACCAAAAGAACGCCGCGGCACAAAAGGAAATCGACAGGCTTGCAAAGGAAAAAGCTGAAACGCAGGAATATGTGGCAGCCCTTGACAAGAAAATTCAGATTATCCGAGACCAGCTAAACGCCCTTAACAAGCAGGCAAGCGAGCTTCAGTCAAGCATAAATCAGGTTGAGCAAAGCATTGCTTCAAATGAAGCGCAAATGCTGGAAATACAGGACGAAATCAACGCAAAGCAGGAGGAATTTGACAAAATCTATTCCGAATACTGTCAGCGCCTGAGAGCGATGTATGTTTCAGGTCACGCAAGCAATTTAGAGGTTTTGCTCACAAGCTCAGACATCAGCGCAATACTGACGAGAAGCGAAATGATACGCAGTATTTCACGCAGAGACAGTAATACTCTCAACGAGCTTACGAAGAAAATGGAGGAAATCGAAAAGGATAAGGCGGCGCTTGAAATTAAAAGAGTTGAGCTTAACGAAAACAAGGAAAAGCTCCAGACTCAAAAGGAGGAGCTCAACGCCAACATCTCGCAGGTTTCATCATCAAAGGCAGAGCTTGACTCACAGATTGCCGAGGCAAATGCCGCAATGAAAAGAATCAGCGATAAATCCTCGGAATATAAAGAGCTAATCGAGGATAACAACGCAGAAATTCAAAGCATTAGAGCAACTATTCTTGCAAATAGCAAGCCGAGCAGTGGAGGCGGCTCAGGCGGTGGAGGATCGGGACGGCTAGGCTATCCAACCTCCTCCAGAACTATTTCGGCAGGCTTCCCGAACTATTCAAGCGGTCGTTACCACGGCGGAGTTGACTTCCCTGTTCCGTCAGGCTCAAACATTTACGCTGCTGATTCGGGAACTGTTATTATTGCAAAAAATCTCAATTACAGCTACGGTCATTATCTTGTAATTGACCACGGCAACGGTCTTTCGACGCTTTATGCACATAACACCACGCTTCTTGTTGGAGTAGGCACCCACGTCAACAAGGGACAGGTTATCGCATTAAGCGGCTCTACCGGAAATTCGACGGGACCGCATTGTCACTTTGAGGTTTTGCTCAACGGAAATCAGGTTAACCCGATGAACTATCTGCGCTAAACCGCAAATACATATAATTAAAGCACGCTTCAAACGTAAGCGTGCTTGACAAATAATAAATTTAGGTATATATTGAAAATGAACAAGGGGCAGTCTGATAGAC
>CAMFQI010000209.1 GCA_945980015.1 uncultured Eubacterium sp.
ATGATATAATGTAGACGGATAATAAAAGAGGTGTTGCGAAATGGAACAAAAACCTATTACAGCCATAATTGTCGGTGCAGGTCACAGAGCATTCGTATACAGCGAGCTTGCAAAAACAAATCCTGAAATGCTCAAAATTGTAGGCGTTGCAGACCCTAATCCTATCAGAAGAAAAAAGGCTATGGAATACTTCGGCTTCTCAGAGGATATGTGCTTTGAAAGTGCGCAGGAGCTCGCAAAAAAAGGTAAGCTTGCAGATACGGTTATTAACGGCACTATGGACGAGCAGCATTTGGAAACCGCAATACCGCTTCTTAACGCCGGCTATGATATGCTATTGGAAAAGCCGTTTGCACCTAACGAGGACGAAATGCGCCAAATCGTTGAGTGTGCAAAAAAGAACAACTCCAAGGTTATGATATGCCATGTTTTGAGATATACTCCGTTTTATTATTCAATCAAGGAGAGAATTGTAAACGGAGAAATCGGTGACGTTATTAATATTCAAACAACCGAGCACGTTTCTTATCACCACCTTTCAACCTCCTATGTTAGAGGAAAATGGGCTAACAGCGAGAAATGTCACACATCAATGCTGCTTGCAAAATGCTGTCACGATATGGACATTATGATGTGGATGATGTCAAAAACGAAGCCCTCAAAAATAAGCTCTTTCGGAGGAAAATATCAGTTCAAGCCGGAAAATGCTCCCAAAAATGCAGGAACAATTTGTATGAAGGACTGTCCGCTTGTCGACACCTGTGTTTATTCAACAAAGAGATTATATATCGACCACCCTGACAGATGGGCGTTTTATGTATGGGACGCCTTGGAGAATGTTGAAAACCCGACTATTGAGGACAAAATTGCTCTTATGAAGTCGGACAATCCGTATGCAAGATGTATTTACAAATGCGACAACGATGTTGTTGATCATCAGTCTGTTTTGGTTGAATTTGAAAGCGGTGCAACAGGAACGCATAATATGGTCGGAGGTTCAGCCGAGCCGAGAAGAAATATACATATTATCGGAACAAAGGGTGAAATCTTCGGTAATTTTGAAGAGAGTAAATTCACCGTTTTGAAAATCAATCCCTCACCAGATGCACATAACGAGGAATGTGACGTTGAAGAGGTTGACTTGAAGGTCGGCGGCGATATGGTCGGTGCCTACGGCGGTCACGGCGGCGGCGACGAAAGACTCGCCGAAGATTTTGTAAAATTTATCAGAGGTGAAAAGCCAAGTCTTGCGTGCACTTCTATATTTGACAGTGTTGCGGGACATCTCAGCGTATATCTTGCAGACAAGAGCAGAGAAAACGGCGGCGAGCCTCAAAACGTTATTTTGTAATCGGAGAAGATATGAAAATTAAAGACGGATTTGTAACAAGAAAAATAGGCGACAAAATTTTAGCCGTTGCAGTCGGCGAAAGGTCGAAGCAGTTTAACGGAATGATTACACTAAATGAAACTGCGCAGTATATTTGGAAATGCCTTGAGAAAGAAACAACATCACAAAAGGTTGTCGAAAAGGTTATGAAGCAGTATTCAATAGACGAGCAGACCGCCGTAAAGGCTGTTGAAGGCTTTATTTCGGAATTAAAGCAAAACGAACTACTTGACGAATAATCGCTATTGTAGTATAATATTATCACTTTGCAAATCAGCGGAAGTGGCGGAATGGCAGACGCGCTAGATTCAGCTAACGCCACTTCTGTGAAAAATAAAAATTCAATATGCAGGAGTGGCGGAATGGCAGACGCGCTAGATTCAGGTTCTAGTCGGGGTTGCTCGGTGAGGGTTCAAGTCCCTTCTCCTGCACCAAAAATACCATAACACCATAGTGTGCTGTGGTATTTTAATATTTGTAGGACTGAACCCTCACAATAAAAAAACAAAAACTGACGCACTACTGTACGGCAGTTTTTGAGAGGAAAAGCAATTGAAGTGATTATTATTAAATGCTTGCATTTGATTCAATCACGAAGATTGCTTTGACGAAAGTCCCTTCTTGAGCACCAAAAGAAGCAGTTACCGTTTGTGGTGACTGCTTCTTTTGGTTTTTATTCTATACGTTTATTGTTTCAAAAACAAGGTGGGAGCCAGGCTGATCTTCGTACAAAATACCTATTGTATTCTCATCAATTTTTGTCATACAGCTATATGCGAAAAAGCCGTCGTTAATCACGATATCTTCTTTATCCCACGCAATAGACTTGAAGCTTCCCTTTTTGTCAAATTTGAACGTTCCGACTGAAATTACACCGTTGGAGCGTTTTTTTGCTGACGGATGAGAAACATATATTTTGTCTCCGATAACGAGACAATTCTTTTGGCACTTCGGGGCTTTGATGGGCGCTCGCTTTTGCTTAATAAAAGTAATTGCATTATCGTAGGAAATTGCAAAAGGCGTTTTGCCGTAGCGCTTTGAACGACTGAAAGAATAAATGTTACCGTCAGGCCCCTCTGCAAGCGTCCATTCGTCGATATTCGGCGTAAAAATCTGCTTGTTATTTCTATGCCAGGTTTCTCCGTTGTCGTCGGAATAAATACTGACTGAGCCGTTAAGAGTATAAAGCGGGAAAATCAGTCTGCCGTCAGTTGTCGTTACGGCATTTCCCGGTGCAACGCCGAGGAATGTTCCGTCGGTTGATTGGTTGAGAATACTGCCGGTAATGTCTACAGGCTTTGACCAGGTTTTGCCCTTATCGGAGCTTTTGAGCATAAAGACATAGCTTCGCTTAGCCGCCTTAAGAGGTGCGCCAAAGGTCGTTTTATCGTCGGTATTTGAGCTTTTTCCTCTTGCGCCGTTAAGAAAAATATTACCGATATATTCGTCAGCCTTATATAATTCGCCGTCGGTAAAATTAACTCGATATGCAGTTGAACACTTCGATGAATCAATAACCTTTCCGTCAGAAAGAATGTAAAAATAGTTACCGTCACGGTCATAAATCAGAGGACAAATCTCATTGTCAAATTTTGCATAAGCAACCTTCTTTTTGTCAAGCAAGGCACGGTTATGCAAGCCCTTGGATTCCGGATAAAATGTAACAAGCATTATAATATCACCGTTTGGCGCATAAGCCATACAAGGATCTATGTAAAATGCGGTTGCAATGTTGTCGCTTCTTGAATTAATCACTCTTGCAGGCGGAGTGGCAATAGTTTGAATATCGCTCCAGGTTTTGCCGCCGTCTTCACTTCTCCTTACGGCAAGTTCAATAAAGCCCCAATCAAGCGAGGTTGCGCCCTTGTCTACCGCCGCAACAAGTGTGCCGTCAGCATTAATCAGCGACGGAATACGAAAAGCGGGCGCACTGTTTGAGGCGTTGGCTTCC
>CAMFQI010000210.1 GCA_945980015.1 uncultured Eubacterium sp.
CCTTAAGGCAATGTATTTTCTGTCTCAAAAGTTTGCAAAATATATGATTGAAAATAAATATTCAGGAAATATATTAAATGTTAGTTCAACATCTGCTTTGAAGCCGGGCTGGAATCCCTATACAATTTCAAAAGCAGGAGTACAAAGTTTGACATTGGGTTTATCTGATGAATTATCAGAATATAATATATGCGTTAATGCTGTTGCTCCCGGTCCTGTTGCCACAAAAATGCTTGGAAAAACTGATGACGACAATTTGTGGAACAAGAGATACAAGGGTGGACGTTATGCTACTGTCGAAGAAATAGGAAATTGGGCCGTCTGTCTTGTTAGCGATATGGGACAACTTGTTATGGGTGATTCTTTATATGTTTCTGGTGGTTCCGGAACATTGGATATTTGTAAATCTCATTCATAATAACATTTATTACTGATTTAGGAGAAGTTTATGATTAATGTTACTCGTTCATCAATGCCGGGATTTGATGAATATGTTGAAGAAATAAAGGATATTTGGGACAGTCGATGGTTGACTAATATGGGACCGAAGCATAAAAGGTTTCAGGCTGATTTGGTTGATTATCTTGGCGTAGACAAGATTGATTTGTTCTGCAACGGTCATATGGCACTTGAAATGGCTATTCAGGCAATGGATTTAACTGGAGAGGTTATTACAACTCCGTTTACTTTTGCTTCAACTACCCACGCGATAGTTCGTAATGGTTTGAAACCTGTATTTTGTGATGTGGATCCTGTTACATATACAATAGATGTTAATAAAATTGAGGAATTGATTATCGAAAAAACGAGTGCTATTATTCCTGTTCATGTTTACGGAAATATTTGTAATGTTGAGGAAATTGAGCGAATTGCAAAAAAGCATAACTTAAAGGTTATCTACGATGCGGCTCATGCTTTTGGCGTTAAATATAAGGGCATAGGTATCGGAAATTTCGGCGATGCGTCAATGTTCAGCTTCCATGCAACAAAGGTGTTCCACAGCATTGAAGGCGGTGCAGTTTGTTTTTCTGATGAGGAGTTTGGTGAGAAATTATACAAGCTCAAAAATTTCGGTATTGCAACGCAGGAAAGTGTTGAATTTGTAGGCGGTAACGCTAAAATGAATGAGTTTTCTGCCGCAATGGGTATCTGCAATCTTCGTCATCTTGATGAAGAAATTGCAAAGAGAAAAGCAGCAGTAGAAAGATACAGAGAACGACTCGGTGATATTGAAGGAATTACTCTGTGTCCGATTCAAGAAAATGTTGAGACAAACTATGCATATTTTCCTGTTGTATTTGATAAAGAAAAGTTTGGTTTATCTCGTGATGAGGTTATGGATAATCTTGCAAAAGAGGGAATTGGAGCAAGAAAGTATTTTTATCCGTTAACTAATTCGTTCGATTGCTATGATTACGATGTTAACAGCACACCTGTTGCACTTGATATTTCGTTAAAAGTATTAACCCTGCCGTTGTATGCAGATTTGGGTGTTGAAACAGTGGACAAAATTTGTGATGTTATTTTGAAAAAATAAGAGGAGGACAAGCCAATGAAAGGTATTATTCTTGCAGGCGGAAGCGGTACAAGACTTTATCCGCTTACAATGGTAACATCAAAGCAACTGTTGCCGATTTATGATAAGCCGATGATTTATTATCCGCTGAGCACATTGATGCTTGCGGGCATTAATGACATTCTTATCATTTCTACTCCTGCTGATTTGCCGAATTTTGAGCGTTTACTTGGTGACGGCAGTCAGTATGGAATAAAGCTGTCGTACAAGGTTCAACCGTCACCTGACGGACTTGCACAGGCATTTATTTTAGGCGAAGAATTTATCGGCGATGATAGCTGCGCTATGATTCTCGGTGATAATATCTTTTACGGTTCCGGCTTCAGTTCAATGCTTGAAAAAGCCGTTGAAAATGTTGAAAAAAATCACAGAGCAACCATTTTCGGTTATCATGTTGATGACCCGGAGAGATTTGGTATAGTTGAATTTGACAAGAATCATAGGGTGCTTTCTGTTGAGGAAAAGCCTGCTAAACCAAAGTCAAATTGGGCAATTACAGGATTGTATTTTTACGATAATCGTTGTGTTGAATATGCGAAAAAGCAAACGCCGTCTGCTCGCGGAGAACTGGAAATTACCGATTTGAACAGAGTGTATCTTGAAAATGGCGAGCTTGACGTCAGATTTCTTGGACGTGGCTTCTCTTGGCTTGATACAGGCACAATGGAAAGTCTTATTGATGCCGCTGATTTTGTAAAAACTATTCAAAAGCAACAGGGTATTCGTATTTCTGCTCCCGAGGAAATCGCATGGCGCAGAGGCTGGATAGATGATAAAAAGCTTTTGGAATCGGCAGAAAAATACGGCAAATCTGATTACGGTAAGTATCTTAAAGATATTATTGAAAATGACTATATGGAGGGCTCGAAATAATGACTATTATTGTAACAGGCGGAGCAGGCTTTATTGGCTCAAACTTTGTGTTTTATATGCTGAAAAAACATTCTGAATATCGCATTATTTGTCTTGACAAGCTTACATACGCAGGCAATCTTTCGACACTCGCGCCTATTATGGACAATCCTAATTTTAGATTTGTAAAGGCCGACATCTGCGACAGAGAAGCAGTTGAAAAGCTGTTTGAAGAGGAGCATCCTGACATTGTTGTTAACTTTGCGGCAGAGTCGCATGTTGACCGTTCTATCGAGGACCCGGGCATTTTTCTTAAAACGAATATTCTCGGCACTCAAACTCTTATGGACGCTTGCAGAAAGTACGGTATCCAGCGTTATCATCAAGTATCAACCGACGAGGTTTACGGTGATTTGCCACTTGACAGACCTGATTTGTTCTTCACAGAGGAAACACCGATTCATACAAGCTCACCTTACAGCTCATCAAAGGCTGGTGCAGACTTGCTTGTTTTGGCATATTACAGAACATTTGGATTGCCTGTGACAATCAGCCGTTGCTCAAACAACTACGGTCCGTATCATTTTCCGGAGAAACTCATTCCGCTTATGATTGCTAATGCACTGAATGATAAGCCGCTTCCTGTTTACGGCGAGGGCTTGAATGTTCGTGATTGGCTTTATGTTGAGGATCACTGCAAGGCTATTGATTTGATAATTCACAATGGCAGAGTTGGTGAGGTTTACAATATCGGCGGTCACAATGAGATGAAAAATATTGATATTGTAAAGTTGATTTGTAAAGAACTCGGAAAACCTGAGAGCCTGATTACTTATGTTGCAGACCGTAAAGGTCACGATATGCGTTATGCAATCGACCCGACAAAGATTCACAACGAGCTCGGTT
>CAMFQI010000211.1 GCA_945980015.1 uncultured Eubacterium sp.
TAATAATACTTATTCTCGATTTGGAGATAGTAAACGGTGTTGCCGTTATTAACCGCAGTCTTAACGTCGGTTACAACGCCCGTTACCGTCTTTGCATCGTCATTTACGGTATCGGTAACAGATGTGTTATCATCAGTCACCTTATAATCGTCAGCGTCAGCATCTTTGTCGACCTTATTTTTATCCTTAAGAGCCGCGATATAGTTTTCTACTGCGGCATTGAGTGCATTAACATCCGACTTCTCGGTATCAAGCAAGCCCGTACCTACGATAGTTTTGTCATCAAGGTTAACGAGCGCATAGCCCTTAACTGTATAGCTGTCACCGTAAAGCGACATAAAGTAGGTCGGCTGACCTTCGATATCCAAAAGAATCGGGAATATTGCACGGTAGCCATAGTTCTGTACCGCGTCGGCAGCAGATTCCTGAGCCGAGCTTTCCATAGCACCGCCGTTTTGGTAATAGCGAATTTCCTTAGTACGCTGATTGCAAAGAATGAAGCCGAAGTTTGAAGCATCTTCCTTAGATGAAGTTACGCCTGTGTAAACCCAAACATCATCATCCATTGCAATATTACCGTTACCTTGTGATGCGATATTTACATCATTTTGGAAAATGATTGAGTTCCAGAAGCCGTTAGAAAGCTTACCGTGATAGTTATACTGCTCAACCAAAAGATTTTGATTATAAACAACGTCAATCCAATTAAGCGTACTGTCTGTGCGGATAGTTTCGATATTATAGTAATTGCTTTCGCCGGTAAGTGCGTCGGTTATGATTGCACCCTTAACGTCGGTACCGCCGAAAAGACCGATAGTTTTGTCGAGTACAGGAGTAATCCAATATGGATGTCCGTCATCATTAATTTCAAAATTAGAAGTGTCAAGAAGTGCAGTCGGATATTGGAACCTCAAATGACGAACAAGCTTTTCGTTAAACAATTCTGTCGGAGAATATTTTATTCCCTCACCGAATTTTTCTATACAATTAACTGCGGTTACCTTTTGGCTCACAAGGTCAATAAGCATATATGCCGGCAAGCCGTTTTTGGTATTGTTAAACCACTTGAAAACGTCGGCATATTCAAGATATGCAACACGAACGGGTGTTCCCTGATAATTAATCTGGGTTGATACAGAGGAAACAACATACTGGCTTTTATATTCGGAAAGCGAACCAAGCTGCTGATCTGCAAGCACCTTAGAGGTTACTGCATCAAGACGAGGAACCTGGTCATACTTAATTTCCTTGAAGTCCTCTGAAAAATCACTCTCCTGAACGGTTACAAGATTGCTATACGCTTTTGCACGGAAGAAGGTACAACCAACGAGCCATCCGACAACCATAACTACCAAAAGAACACCAATCATTATTATTGGAACAATGCTCCTCTTTTTGAAATATTCCTTTCGTTCAATCTTTTTGCCAGCTCCGATAAGAATAAAAAAGCAACCGCAAAAAACAGCAATAAGCAAAATGACAAAGGTGTAAAAATCAGATGACTTCAAATTCATTGCGGGAAGCATCATATAATATACACCTGCACCGATAACAACTGTCGCTAAAAACGAAATCAAAAGCTTCAACGCAAGCTTCGGCGGTTTAACTGCAATTTCAACATCGTCACTTGACGGCCATTTGAATTTTGACTTAAAATTTTCGATTACCTCATCGGCATCGTAATCAAGATTTGGAATTTTATCACTCATAGTAATTCCCATAGCCTTTCCGGCTACAAATAGTAATATTAATAATTCCTAACGCCTTATTGTAGCCGGATAAGGCGTATAATGGGAATTTAGCCATCTCAAAATTATGCCACAGGCAAATTTTGATGGCAATACAATCGAATTAGTGTGATTTTCACACTAATTCTCCATTCTAATATATTAGCACTATTATACTATATAGAGACGATATAATCAAGTTAATATTAAATGAACAAAACCACCGCAGGAATATCCTACGGTGGTAAAGCATTATTTGATTACTTTCTGTCGCCTCTGCGATTATCTCTTCTCGGCTTACGCGGAGCTTCGTCGATATCGTTTTCAGGCTTTAAGCCCTCAAGCTCAATCAAAGCGTCTCTTCTTGAAAGATTAATTCTGCCCTGGTCGTCAATTTCAATGCACTTAACGATGATTGAATCGCCGACATTAACAACGTCCTCAACCTTCTCTGTTCTCTTAACATCAAGACGTGAAATGTGAACAAGTCCCTCCTTGCCCGGTGCAATCTCAACAAACGCGCCGAAGCTCATAAGTCTTGTTACAACGCCGTTATAGAAAGCGCCAACCTCAGGATCGGTAGCGATAAGCTTAACAACGCTTACTGCACCCTCGCACTTTTCAGCGTCAACGCCCGAAACATATACTCTGCCGTCTTCCTCAATATTAATCTTAACGTCGTATTCAGCCTGAATTTCCTGAATAACCTTGCCGCCCTTACCGATAACATCACCGATTTTGTCAGGGTCAATCTGCAAGGTGTACATCTTCGGAGCATACTTTGAAAGTTCCTTACGAGGCTCGCTGATAACAGGAAGCATAACCTCATCAAGAATATAATTTCTTGCCTTATGAGTTTTTGCAAATGCTTCCTTGATAATTTCAGGAGTAAGACCGTGAACCTTTAAGTCCATTTGGATAGCAGTAATACCCTTCTTTGTACCTGCAACCTTGAAGTCCATATCGCCGTAGAAATCCTCAAGTCCCTGAATATCAACCATTGTCATAAAGTCGCCGTAAACACCCTCATCGCCTGTGATAAGACCGCAAGAAATACCTGCAACAGGAGCCTTAATAGGAACGCCTGCCGCCATAAGAGCAAGAGTTGAGCCACAGATTGAGCCCTGTGAGGTTGAGCCGTTTGAAGAAAGAACCTCGGATACGACACGGATTGCATACGGGAACTCGTCAACAGTCGGAAGAACAGGAACAAGTGCCTTTTCGGCAAGTGCACCGTGACCGATTTCTCTTCTGCCCGGTCCTCTCGACGGCTTTGTTTCGCCAACAGAATATGACGGGAAATTATAGTGGTGGATATATCTCTTTTCGGTCTGCTCATCAAGACCGTCAAGAAGCTGTGCGTCGTTCATTGGGCCGAGTGTTGCAACTGAAAGTACCTGTGTTTGTCCTCTTGTGAACATACCCGAGCCGTGAACTCTCGAAAGAAGGTCAACCTCGGCGTTAAGCGGACGGATTTCGTCGATACCTCTGCCGTCAACTCTCTTATGCTCGTCCTTGAGCCAAGCACGAACGATGTGCTTTTGAACAAGATACATAATCTCGTCAATCTTTGCTTCGTTGCCCTCAAATCTCTCGTCGAACTT
>CAMFQI010000212.1 GCA_945980015.1 uncultured Eubacterium sp.
AAGAGACAGATACTATTTTAACCCTATAATTTGATATTGTCAATACATCATATTTATAGTATAATACTGTTATGACAATCAGACGGATTTAAGGGGAATAATATGTTTGCAAAGGTAAAGAGCGAGGGAATTTTCGGAATAGACAGCTACAACGTTGAGGTTGAAGTGGACATAAGCTCCGGTATGCCGAGATTTGATTTAGTAGGCTTACCCGACGCCGCCGTAAAGGAAAGCCGTGAGAGAGTCAGGGCTTCAATCAAAAACTGCGGCTACACATTTCCCGTATCAAGAATAACGGTTAATATCGCACCTGCGGATATTAAAAAGGAGGGTGCAATCTACGACCTGCCGATACTTATGGCAATATTAAAGGCGAGCAAGCAGATTAAGGCTGATTTGGACGGCTATGCATTTATAGGAGAGCTGTCGCTTGACGGCGAAATAAGATGTGCAAACGGCGTTTTGCCGATGGTAATTAAAGCAAAGGAAAGCGGCATTAATTCGATATTTGTACCGTTTCAAAACGCACACGAGGGCAGCGTTGTTGACGGAATAGACATTTATCCAGCAGGAAACATAAAGGAAATAATTGCTCATTTAGAAGGCAGAGCACCTATCTTACCCGTATCTCACGAAATTTCGCAAAACGAGATTTTGGAGGAAACACTCGATTTTGCAGATGTTAGAGGACAGGAGCAGGTTAAAAGGGCTGTTGAAATAGCCGCCGCAGGCTCCCATAATATTCTTATGATAGGTCCTCCGGGCACGGGAAAGTCAATGATAGCAAAAAGAATAGGCTCCATACTTCCCGATATGACGCTTGAGGAAAAAATCGAAACGACTAAAATATATTCGGTTGCAGGTCAGCTTCCCGAAAATGTAAGGCTGATATCAAAGCGACCCTTCAGAAGTCCGCATCATACAATTTCACCCCAGGGTCTGACAGGCGGCGGAACGAATATGCACCCGGGCGAAATAAGCCTTGCTCACAACGGCGTATTATTTATGGACGAATTTCCTGAATTTGACAGGCGTTCAAAGGAATCACTACGTCAGCCCCTTGAGGACGGAGAGGTTACTATTTCACGAGCAGGCGGTGCAGTTACATATCCTGCAAACCTTATGGTTGTTGCGGCAATGAACCCCTGTCCCTGCGGTTTTTTAGGACACCCGACAAAGGAGTGCAGATGTACCGAGGGCGCAAAAAACAGATACAGAAACAAGGTATCGGGTCCCCTGCTTGACAGAATGGATATTCATATCGAGGTTCAAAACGTTGAGTACGAAACTATCTCAAACAGGACGAAAGCCGAAAGCTCGGCAGAAATAAAAAAACGTGTTGACCGTGCAAGAGCCGTACAGCAAAAGCGTTTTGAGGGAACAGGCATAAGCAGTAACGCAAAAATGTCGCCGCAGGCAACTCAGCAGTACTGCATTATGACCGAGCAGGCAAACGCTCTTATGAAAATGAGCTTTGAAAAAATGGGAATGTCGGGCAGAGCCTACGACAAAATAATGCGAGTGGCAAGAACTATTGCCGATTTGGAAAACTCCGAGCTTATCGAAGCTCAGCATATCGCCGAGGCACTTCAATACAGAGCACTGGACAGAAAATACTGGGAATAAAACAAAGGACTTGGGAAAAAATCCAAGTCCTTTTCGTATGTATTATTATAATTCTGCGATTAGCTCGACTTCGCAAAGAACGCCCTTTGGTAAATCCTTTACGGCAACGCAGGAACGAGCCGGCTTTGATACAAAATATCTGCCGTAAACCTCGTTGAATTTTGCAAAATCGTTTATATCTGCAAGGAAGCAAACTGTTTTAACGACCTTTGTCATATCGCTTCCTGCGGCTTCAACAACCGCTTTGAGGTTTTTGCAGACTTGCTCGGTTTGTTCCTCGACAGTAACGGCTTCAACTGCGTTTGTTTCGGGATTAATTGCGATTTGTCCCGAGGTAAAGAGAAAACCGTTTGCCTTTACAGCCTGTGAATAAGGACCGATTGCGTTCGGTGCATTATTTGTTGATACATATTCCATAGAAAACACTCCTTATGTAATTATATTATTCGCATACCTTGAAGCCCGCTTCAACAAGGGCTCTTTTCACCGATACGATATGCTCAAAGTTTCTCGTTTCAACGCCGATTTTGAGAAAGCAGTCGGTGATGTTCATATCCAAATCGGTGCTGTCGTAGTTTACGCTGACAACGTTTGCGCCTTGGTCTGCAATAATCTGGCTGACGCCCGAAAGCTGACCCGGTTTATCGGAAAGGGCAATAACGATATCGGCAGTTCTGCCGCCCATTTTTAGACCTCTTTCAATAACTCTCGAAAGAATAGTAACGTCGATATTGCCGCCCGACACAACGCAGACAACGTTTTTGCCGTTGATATCGGGGATTTTTCCGTTCATAACCGCCGCAACAGGCACGGCACCCGCACCCTCGGCAATAAGCTTTTGTTGTTCAAGCAGAGTAAGAATTGCAAGCGCAATTTCATCATCACTGACAGTAACTATTCCGTCAACGTACTCTCTGCACAAGTCAAAGGTAAGACTGCCCGGAGTTTTTACCGCAATACCGTCGGCAATAGTATTTACATAATCAAGAGTTTCGATTACGCCGTCGTTTACGCTATGCTCCATTGACGGTGCACCCAGCGCCTGAACGCCGTAAACCCTGCAATTAGGCTTAAGCTGTTTTATTGTATAGGCAATGCCTCCGATAAGTCCGCCGCCTCCGATTGGAACAACGACTATATCTGCTTCGGGAAGCTGATTAAGTATTTCGAGACCTATCGTACCCTGACCTGCGATAACATCCGGATCGTTAAAGGGGTGAATAAAGGTCATCTGCTTTTCATCCTTAAGCTCGATAGCCTTATTATAAGCGTCGTCATACACACCCTTTACGAGACAAACCTCTGCGCCGTATCTCTTCGTTGCTTCAACCTTGCTGATAGGAGCTCCGTCGGGAAGACAGATGATTGATTTTATGCCGTTTTTTGAAGCGGCAAGCGCAACGCCCTGTGCGTGATTTCCGGCTGAGCAGGCTATTACGCCCTTTTTCTTTTCGTCGTCGGTAAGCTGACTTATCTTGAAATACGAGCCTCTTATCTTAAACGAGCCGGTAATTTGGAGATTTTCGGTTTTCAGATAAACATTACACGTAGGATTAATCTTAGGCGCATAAATCATACCGGTTTCACGAATTACCTCTTTAAGCACGGTCGACGCTTTATACACCTTGTCGAGTGAAAGCATACATATTACCTCTAATCTATTACAAAATAAAGCCTGTCTCTTATACACATCTCCGAGC
>CAMFQI010000213.1 GCA_945980015.1 uncultured Eubacterium sp.
ATGTCAAGGTGGAAAAATAAAGTATTATCTAATTAAAACATTAGATAATAGGCGGTGAAAACGTTGATTAAATTAAGGGTCTTGGAATTGCTCAAAGAGAACGGCAAGTCTAAATATTGGCTATATATGCAACTTGGTATGAGTTATCAGAATTTCAACAAAATGGTAAACAATGAGACAAAATCAATCAAATATGAGAATATTGAAACTATGTGCAGACTTTTTAATTGTACACCTAACGATTTATTCAATATAAGTGATGATTTAGAGGGAAATAAATAAATGCGGTTTGATTGATTAAAGTTGGCGGGAGGTCGAGGACGCCCTCCCCTACAAGTCCGTTGCAGTAAGGCAATCGTAGGGGTCGGCGTTCTCGACGACCTGTTAGGAATCTCTCCACCGCAAGCGGTCCCCCTCTCTTTGACAAGAGAGACTTATTGTTCAAATCAGCGTTTCAAAAGAAAAAAACTCTGTGGATACCACGTTGCGACAGCTCCCCTTGATGACAAATCAAGGGGAGCCTTTTTCGTTACAGAAGCATATTTCATTAATCGTACGACACTTGCATGTGACCGTAGTCATCAAAAGTGATATTAAGACTTGTGCTTTCTGTTGTGCCGTCCTCATATTCAAAGGTAAAGGTTATTTTATCCTTAATTGATGTTACATCAAAATCATTAGCATATTTATCATTATAATCAGAAATACATTCTTCCCTAAATACCCATTCGCAAGTATAACCGTATTTATTAAATTCTTCTTGACTCTGTCGCAACTCATCGCCAGTAAGTGTGAATTTATGATTAATGAAAGGATACGGGCTATCCGTAATAATAGGTTCTTCGATTTCATCCACAAGTAAAGATGTTCCTGACCATTCAAATTGTAGAAATGCATCTTCACTTTCATTTTCAACACTAAATGATTTTACATTTTTATAGTTTGTTTTATTTGTAGCAAAGAAACCTGCACCAGTTGTGTATAGTTTTGATGTAACTGTACCTTTACCGTCATATAAATCGTAACAGCCCACACCTCTTAGTGATGCGGAATCGTTATTTTTAGCAAGCTTTTCAAAGACTTCACGATTTTCTACGTAGTCCTTGTCAGCTTTTGCTCTTTGCTCCCTGCATTTTTCTTCATCATCTGCAGGAGCAAAATATAGACTCTTGCATACGGATTGCTTTGTGCCACTCTCAATTTTCATAAACTCATCTGCATAAGCAACCATAACAGATAATGGCTGATTTGCTCTGCTATTTTTAACAATTGCGTTTGTGCCAAATCCACCACCAATAAGAAGTGCAAATGCTAATGCTACTGATGCTAATCTTTTAAAGGCTAAACCTTTGTTTGTTTTTTTGTTATCAACTGTCATATCAAAAATCCTTTCCATACATTCGTCAGACGGAGAAAAATTTGAAAATGTACCCTTTATATTCTTTTTATTGCTCATATATCCATTCATCTCCTAAACTTTGTTTTAGCTTTTCTCTTGAGCGTTTGAGCAGTGATTTTACCGTTGATTCCTTTATACCGGTGATTTGTGATATTTCCTTTATCGGCAGGTCATTATAATAGAATAAAATCACGCACAACCGCTCTTTTTTATTCAGCGACATAACGGCATTGTACAAATCTATGTTGAAATATTCATCAAAGGCGGAAACGTCATACACCTCTTCAATAGATTTATTCTGCCTAAATGACAGCTGAAAAAAATTTTTACAGTTATTGATTAACACCCTTGTAAGCCACTTGTCAACGCTTTCATCGTCCGAAAATTCAACATTGCTTTTCCATAATTTCAGAAAAGTGTTTTGCAAAACATCTTCGGCGTCGTCCCTGTTTTTCAAATACGAAAACGCTATAACAAAAAGCCGTTGATTATTTCGTTTAACCGTTTCAATAAATCTGTTTTCTGTCACTTCATCGCCTCCTTGAAAGGACCTTTCACTAATATAACAGTTGAAAGGCGTAAAAGGTTGCAAAAAAGAGGCTGATTTTTTCAGCCCCTAAATTTTGAATTATTTGAAGAATGTCATAAGAATCAAGATTATTACGAGTATTGCGGCAATTCCGACAAATGCCTTGACTATTCTCGTTACGGCGTCGAAGGTGTTAGTCGGGCAAAGCTGCATAATCGCATACTTAACGGGATTGTCAACCCTATTTCCGACAATATCCCTATATCTCATATCGTACGTTTCTATATGACCGTCTGCAAACAGGTCGATAACTCTCGTTCCTCTGTCCTTACCGGGACCGTAAACATTAAAGCCTGCGCCCTGAGTATAGCCGACGTCAACGCCGTTAATCTCGCCGTTAAAGGAATTATTATGGTCGTGACCGAAGTAAATGCCCTTGACATCACCCTTTTCGCACATTGCGGAAAATTCGCCGCTGTTAACCTGCGGGTCTGCGGGTGATTCTTTCATAAAAGCGTCCTTATTTACTCTATCCTTTTTGAGCACGAAATACTCACCCTCGTGGGTTCTGAATCCACGAACGGCTCCACGCTTTGTAAACCTTACCCTTTTCATAAGGTCAAAGACCTCACAAACGGGAATATGCTGAATAACAACGCTTGGAACGACCGAGCCTGTTTTTTGCTCGTATTCATCACGCTTATTGCGATACCACTCAATCTGGTTCTTGTGAACATTATCGTAGCCCACCTTCAAATTGCTATGGCTATCAATAGTATAAAGCAAAAACTTCACATCTTCGCCGTCTTTAATCTCGAAGCAATGGTTACCTACGCCGTCAATACCCTCGTCACTTTCACCAATAAAACCCTCGATTTCCTTATAAATCTCGAACTGCTCCGCATTTGAAAGTCCGACCTGTCTATCGTGATTACCAAAACAAATTGCAAAAGGAATTTTCCTGTCTACAACGGGTTGAGTAAGCTCACGAAGAACACGGCTAACCTCATCTCTATTACCCTTGAAATTGTTCTTGCCCCAAATTTGGTCGCCGCTATATACAACCATATCGGGCTCGGCTCTGTCGAGAGAAGCCTCAATAAGCTTCATAGTGTCGGAGCTGACATTTCTGCCCTCCTGTGTATCGGCTATCATAAGTATTCTGAATTTTTCGTTTTTGAATTGTAAAGTCATATAATCACCGTTGATATAATACCACAAAACGCCCAACAAAGCAACACAAACAATAGGCAATAAAGAGTAATCCGAACCGTGGTTAAAATTGGCTGATTTGCCCTTACTCTGCGTTAAAAATACTCGGAATACATTGAGTATTCCTGCGTTTTTGTGCCTTGATTAAGAACAAATCAGCACAATTTTAACTC
>CAMFQI010000214.1 GCA_945980015.1 uncultured Eubacterium sp.
AGATTCCTCTACGTCTCGTGGGCTCGGAGATGTGTATAAGAGACAGAAAGATTATGGACAACCCTGTTGCAACTCAGCTTCAAATCAGAAGCGAGGTTGAGCGTATGGCACGTCTTGCAAGAAATAATTTTTGCTTGGCTTGTGAGAGCTTTTTGATTATGGACGACAGCAAAAAGCGTGAGCTTGCCGATAACGAGGAGCTTATAAATTGGCTTAATCACAGTATTTCCGACTTTATGGTAACCGTAACCTCCCGTGAGCTTACGGGTGATGTTTCGGAATACATAGGCCGCTTGTTCCACGTTATAACCGACCTTGAAAGAATAGGCGACCACGCCGAAAATATTATGGGCAGAATAGAAATTGCCAAGGAAAACGATATCACCTTTACCGATCAGGGTATGAATGAATTTAAGGAAATTTACGAGCTTGATTTAGAGCTTCTTGACAGGTCAATAGGAGCATTTTTGAATATGAAGCTCAATGACGACGAGGAGCATCAGCTTCATTATATCGAGGACACTATCGATTATCTCACTTTGCAGGCGCAGGATAATCACGTTGAAAGACTGCGTGAAAAGAAATGTCACACCTCGTCCGGCGTAATATTTACAAAGGCGCTTCAGGACCTTGAAAGAGTCGGCGACCATTCCTACAATATCGCATGGGCTGCAAGAACCGACAAGAAGCTTATTAGACAGATTTAATTTAATTTACGGCTTATGAAGGACAGAATTCGCAAGTATACGATAAGCGTGCGTTTATTCCCGAATATGCCACGGTTTATCCGGAGTCGTGGAGGTTCAGAAACCTTTCGGCATACGGAATTTGGGCAAGGCATATTAAGGAACTTAATGTGGTTAACTTTGAATGTTCACCACCTCGTTCAACATGGAAAGAAGAAACAGTTATGGAGGATATAATAAATGAATGACATTATCTCAATCGTAAATCAGTTTGATTTTAAGGGCAATTTCAAGGAGGTTAAGGAATTTGGCTCCGGCCATATCAACAAAACCTATCTTGTAACCTTTGAAACCGAAAACGGCGAGCAAAAGTATGTTATGCAAAAGGTAAACGATAATGTATTTAAGAACATTGACGAGCTTATGCGTAATGTCTTTTCCGTTACCTCGTACCTGCGTGGAATAATAAAGGGCTATGGCGGTGATCCCGACCGTGAAACCCTGCATTATATCAAAACAAAGGACGGTCACAGATTTTATACTCATAGTGACGGCTCGTTTTACAGAGCATACATTTTTGTTCGTGACTCAATCAGCTTCAATACTGCCGATTCTCCGGAGGTATTTAAGTCGAGCGGTCAGGCTTTTGGAAAATTCCAGAGACTTCTTGCCGATTTTGATGTTGACTCGCTTACCGAAACTATCCCTCATTTTCACGATACTCTTTGGAGATACGAAAATGAGTTTTTGCCTGCCGTAGAAAAGAATTTAAGCGGCAGACTCGATACCTGTATTGCCGAGGTTGAGGATGTAAAGTCCTATGCCGACTGTATGGGTAGGCTCACTTCTATGATTGAAACGGGCGAGCTTCCCATCCGTGTTACTCATAACGATACAAAGCTCAATAACGTTATGTTCGATAAGGACACAAAGGAATGTGTTTGCGTTATCGACCTTGATACAGTTATGCCCGGACTTGCACTTTATGATTTCGGCGACTCTATTCGCTTCGGTGCGTCAACCGCAAGCGAGGACGAGGCAGATTTGTCAAAAGTAGAAATGAGCCTTGACTATTTTAAGGCTTACGCCGAGGGCTTTTTGAGTGAAGCAGGCGAAGCGTTCAATCAGGCTGAAAAGGATAACCTTGCTTTCTCGGCGCTTCTTATGACGCTTGAATGCGGAATGAGATTCCTTACAGACTACATAAACGGTGACACTTATTTCAAGACCGCATATCCCGAGCATAACCTGGTAAGAGCAAGAAATCAAATGAAGCTTGTTCATGATATGGACGAAAAAATGTCCGAAATGGAAGAGATTATAAGAAATATATAGGTATTTTGTGTTATGTCTTTGAAAAAGAATGACGAAATCGTACTGAAAATTGAAGATATGACTAACGAAGGATCGTCTGTCGGTCATTATGACGGACAGGCGGTTTTTGTCAGCGGCGGCGTAACAGGTGATGAACTGTGCGCTCATATTATTAAGGCAAAGAAGAATTACGCCGTAGCAAAATGTATGAGCATTATAACTCCTTCGCCCAATAGAATTTCGAGCGATTGCCCGTATTCCGATAAATGCGGCGGCTGTTCGTTTAGAAATATGACTTATTCCTCTGAGCTTGAATATAAGCAAAGAAGAGTCGAAAATGCACTTAAAAGAATAGGGAATATCGACGCACCCGTTCGTGAAATTGTTAAAGCAGACGAAATAAATCATTACCGCAACAAAGCGCAGTATCCCGTTGATATTCAAAACGGCGAGCTTGTTGCCGGCTTTTACGCTTATAAAAGTCATAGAATCGTACCGTGTAGTTCCTGCCTTTTGCAGCCAGAAGAGTTTTCGCTTTGTATCGACGCTTTTTCAAAATGGGCAAAGGAAAGCGGAGTTACTTCCTATGATGAAAAAACAGGCAAGGGCTTGCTGCGTAATATCTATTTGAGAAAGGCTGTTGCAACAGGTGAGATTATGGCATGCGCCGTTATTAACGGAAATTCTCTGCCTAATGAAAATCTGTTTGTAGAATTGCTTTCAAGGATTGACGGCGTTTGCTCGGTTTGTGTTAATATCAACAAAAACGATACTAACGTAATCTTGGGTGACCAAACAAAAATAATATACGGAAAAGAATTTATAACCGATATTCTGCTCGGTAAAAAATTTGTCATCTCACCGAATAGCTTTTATCAGGTAAATCATAATCAGTGCGAAAAGCTGTATTCAATAGCAGGGAGGTATGCCGACCTGACAGGAAACGAAACTGTTGTCGACCTTTATTGCGGTGCAGGTACAATCGGACTTACTATGGCGGATAAAATCAAAACGCTTTACGGCGTTGAGATTATCCCTCAGACTATTGAAAACGCAAAGCTGAATGCCGAAATCAACGGTATAAATAATGCTGAATTCTTCTGCGCCGATGCTTTTGAAGCGGCAAAAATTCTGGAAAACAAAGCAATTAAGCCCGATGTTCTAATACTTGACCCGCCACGCAAGGGCTGTCAGTCAGAGCTTTTCGATGTAGTTGAAAAGATGTCGCCGAAGCGTATTGTTTATGTTTCCTGCGACAGCGCAACCCTCGCCCGTGATTTGAACATCCTCG
>CAMFQI010000215.1 GCA_945980015.1 uncultured Eubacterium sp.
CTTCGTCGGCAGCGTCAGATGTGTATAAGAGACAGGGTATGCGTCCTGATGAAACATTATTCCAACACCATCGGCGGTTATTGCTTTTCTTACATCGCCCTCTGACTCTGCGTTTATCCAAACCAACTTCGGTCGCTCAATAAACTTTGTTTCGCCAAGTTCAGTCAATGCTTCGCCACACACAATTGCATACCAAACTTTTTCAAACCCCTTGTCCGCTCTTTCAATTATCTCCTCCGCCTTGTCGGGGTTCTTGGCGATAAGTGTCATTGTGCGCATAGACTCTATTTCCGAGGTTGCGCAAACTCTAGTCACTCTGTATCCGCCAAAATCCCAATGATATGTAGGCGAAACGGGTGTATCAAATTCCGCTGAGTGACCCGGAAATGTTATAAAGTATCTGTTCATATTGAAATTCCTCCCATTTTATATTCGTTGGACAGTTCTATGCTGCCGTACTTCTCAAAGTTTTCTTCTTTTAAACATTCCTGCAAAATTAAAGCCATATTTCTATCCATTCCATCGGGGATATTTGACGCAATTTTCGGAATGTCATATGCCGACCCAACTACAACTGTATTCCCGTGTTTTATATGCCGCATATTATATTCCTTGTCGGACGCTGAGAAAACAAACTTCTTAGACTTATTATTCCAGAGAATAACCCCTGTTCTTTTAAGGAGAAAATTGTATACAAAATCCCCCTCAAAAACCATCGTATCATTTATGTCGTTTGCACCGGTGAACACACATATAGTATGTGGTTCTACCAAATAAAACTTCCCTCCGCTGTATATCTGCCAGCCCCCGTCTTTTTGGATAAGCCAACCTGTCACCCATCTGAATGTGTCTTTAGTCTTTGCTTTGTGTAAAAAGTGAAAATCCATTACTGCTCCCTTCGATTTTTTGTTCTCCGAAATTCCTTGTTACTTATATTATAGAACACTTGTTTCATTTTGTCAATAGGAAACGGAAAATTTATTCGTTAATTTTGTTAATGGGTAAAATTTTGTACAATAAAAATACCCCGATAGGTTTTCTATCGAGGTGTTGTGTTATTTGTCAAGTGAGCCGTGGGTTTGCTCGTAATAGTCTATCATATCCACTAGGATTTCCGAGATTGATTTGCCGGTGTTGCCACGGATGCGTTCAAATTTATTAAACGCTATTCCACCTACGGAAAGATCAATCGAAGCAATAATCTTTTCCGACTTTGAAACAACAAATTCTTTACAATATTCTTCTCTTGTAAGATTTTCATAAGCCCATTGTTTTGCAGACGAAAATGAAATATCCGCAACGGTAGACTCCGATACACTTTCCCCCAACGATACTACATATTTATATTTATTGTAAATTGTTCTGTACAATGAATATGTTGCTTTACCAATTACTGCACTTCCGATAAGAAAAGAAGCATCGGTATTAATATATTCATTTCGATTAGACTTTTTCAATATGTAGTTCACCTCCATTATATTGTGTTGCAATTAAATCCAATGTATCTTTTAATGTAAGACCTTCTCTCTTAGCTATTAACTTTAACCGGCTTAAATCACACTCTTTGAGTTTTACCTTGAAATGTTTAAATTGATTGTCCGGACATCTCATAACTGTATCCACGGCATTTTTATATCCATATTCGTTAGCCCACTCTAAAGCTTCATCATAAGTTGTTGGCACAATACGCTTCTTAGAATTTTCCACTGAAACCTCATAGAAGAAATAAGAGCCTGCGCCAGACCTGTGCAGTGTTTGAATTATTCCATCAGAGGAAACCCTCTTTCCTATAATCGCAGCTGCATCAGGGTCATAAAGCTTTCCGTTTGCCGCTCGTATTCTCATAACACCATTCCTTTCGTACAATATTATACCATAAATCCTTCGTACTGTCAATCGGTCTTGCGCCAATCAGGAGATTTTGTGAAGTGTCCGTATCTGGCGATGATAAACTTTACTTGTTCTCTTAACTCAGGATGATCGTCAAATACAAGCAAGCTCTTGTTTCGTATCATCAGACCTGAAGCCTTCATGCAATTAGCAAAATACTCGTCATAAGTAAATACGGGGTCGGGTAAACCCTTTCTTCTGGCTTCGTCGTCACGCATTGTGAAACGGTATCGGTAGATAGTCCGCTCCTTATTCATCGCTACTTCTTTGACACACTCCCAGCTCCAATCCACAACATTTCGGAAGTCATATGCCTCAATTTCTTCTCTTGTCATTCCGTCGATTGTACTGTAAATAATGCCAACACGAGCCTTTTCACGCAATTCTGCATAGCCTAAGATATTGCGCTTCTCATTTTCGTTTCTGAGGTCGAACATATCCTTAGTCCATTTCTTAGGATTGTCAGCGTAGATAGGTGGTTCACCGTTAATCATATAGTCAAGCAGAAATGGAGGTTCATCTGTCCATAATCGGACATAACGCTCAAAATCCTCGGTAAACTGACGACCTTTTATCATTAATTTTTCCGTTTGAGCATTGCTTGCACACTTGCAAATTCCACCTATGGCAATTGATGCACCTAAGACTATTGTGGTAATAACTGCTAACATATAGCGTCCCCCCAATCACTCAGGGATAAGCTGCATACTTGCTTCATACTCCTTATACTTCTTTTCCTCGAGGAGTTTCCACATATATCCGTATCCCGCTTCTTCCATTCGTTGCTGCACAATCATAAGTATCATCTCGTCATTGATGTTATGCTTCTTCTGGTTGGTCTTGTAGTATTTTTCAGCAAGTTTAAACGCTTCTCTTTTCAGTTCCATAGTTATTTATCCTCCCTATTAATTACATTGGTCACAGCTTCACGAAAGAAATACATCTTATCATCCTCATTATCGGTCACAAAGAATCCGCAATACTTCAACGCTTTGCAAATCTCCACATTGATTTTATAGATGCGGTACGCAACCGAAAGCTCTTTTATTTTATTGTACACTAAACCTTTCTCACCAACACTTAGCTCAACATTGTGCAGCACTTCCGCTTCAAGCTTCCTAAGATAGCATTCACGCATTTCAAAAACCTCAACAGCTTTCGTTTCGTAAAACTTTTGATACTGGCCTATATGGCTCATAATCTCGCAAACGGTTTCATAATCCGCCGAGAGTGCTTCTGTATATAAATCTATCATTCAATCACCTTTTGTTTATTTATGTATATTATATCATTTGTTTCGTGAAAAATCAAGAGAAACAATATGCGTTCCATTATCAAGACGTTCATACCCTCCTATTTGCTGTCTCTTATACACATCTGACGCTGCCGA
>CAMFQI010000216.1 GCA_945980015.1 uncultured Eubacterium sp.
ATGCCACAGGGCGTTGACGTTACATACAACATTGAATTTCAGTTAAAGCAAACGAGACTTTTATACGGCGACCTGCACATTCACTCAAATGCGTCGGACGGAAGCCTTTCGGCTTACGAAATAGGAGTTCTTGCAAAAAGAGAGGGGCTTGATTTTGTTGCGCTTGCAAATCACAATAATTTTGCCGAAAACTTTTCTTTGCCGCATATCGACGGCTTAACATTCATTCCTGCTGTCGAGTGGACGCATTACAAGGGACATATTAATCTTTTCGGAGTTGACAATCCATTTGATAATTCCTTTGTTGCAAACACGAAGGAGGAAATGCAAAAGCTTATACGCAATGCAAAAAGCAAGGGCGCAACAGTCAGCGTTAACCATCCGAAATGCCGATTTTGTCCGTATCTATGGGAAGACGAAAACGCTTTTGATATGATGGAAATTTGGAACGGTCCTATGCGAAAAACGAACGAGAGGGCGATTGATTGGTGGACATCTCTGCTTTCAAAGGGGCGTAAAATTCCGATTGTAGGCGGAAGTGATTTTCACAAGCCGAAAAGCCTTGCAAGGCTCGGGAATCCTGTTACGGCTGTTTATTCTCCGTCACCGAGCAAGGAAGATATTTTAGGTTCAATAAGACGAGGCAGAGCCTTTGTTTGCGAAAAAGCCGACGGCTTACGGCTTGACCTAAAATATGCAGGCTCTGTTATGGGAGAGAGTGCAAATTACAAAAGCGAAATCCCCTTGCAAATTGAGGGCAATTTCGACAAGGCTTATCTCGTAACCGAGCAGGGAGAAACGCCGATTAGCCTTCAAAACGGTGTTGCCGAGACCTTCATAAAGCCAACTAAATTTGCCTACATAAAGCTATATAAAGGCTTTGGCAGGCTCAGGCGTATTTACGCCGTATCAAACCCGATTTATTTTGATGAGGAGTAGCATTATGTCAAACACTTCAATACTGAAAAAGACCTCGCCGTTTCGCTACGGCATAGGTATGTTCGGCACGTCAATGCCGATAAATATGTTCAAGTCCTTTGCGGCAATATTCTATGTTGATATGCTCGGACTTGATATGAAAAAATATTCGCTCGTACTGTTTATTTACACATTCGTTGACGCTATTGACAACCCCGTTTACGGATTTTTGTCGGACAGAACAAGAACAAAATGGGGCAGGCGCAGACCTTGGCTTATTATAGGCGCACCGCTTTTAGTATTATGCTTCATACTGTTTTATAACGTTCCGTCGTTTGTTGAGAGCGAAAAGGGTATGCTATTCATTTATATGCTTTTGATGTATATTCTTACCGGCACACTCGATTCACTCGTTAACGCAAACTACGGCGCACTCTTCCCCGAGCTTTTCCAAAGCGACTCGGAGCGTGCAAAAACAAACGGCATTCGCCAGATTTGTCAGTTATTTGCAATGGCAATCAGCATTGCGCTCACGCCGATGATTACCGAAAAAATCGGCTATCGTAAGACGTCCCTTATTTACGGAATACTCGCCGTTGCAGTTATGATGTACTCATTTATCGGCTGTAAGGAAAGCACAAATTACGAGGAGCTTGAAAAACCGAAGCTTATTGACAGTATTATTGCGCTTATCAAAAATCCGCATTTTTGGATTTTCGGCTTCGCAGGTGCATTTTATTCTGCGGCTTTTGCATTGATTTCGCAGGCGCTTCCGTTTTATGTTAAATACAGTCTCGGCTTGGGCGGAAGCTCAACAACGATTATGCTGGGCATAGTTTTAGGCGTTGCGGTAATAGGAATTGTTGTATGGTCGAGAATTTCAAAAAAGGTTGCGGTAATGAAGATTTGGAGAACCGGCTTCATTATTATGGCAATCGGCTTTGTTCCGCTTTATTTTGCAAAAACGCTTCCTGTTGCGGTTGTTATTGCAGGGGTTATGGGCTTCGGCATTGCCGCTTGTCTTACTACTATGGACTGCATAGGCGCAAAAATTGTTGACGACGATTACCAAAGAAACGGCATTAAGCGAGAGGGCATTATCAACAGTCTTATGGGCGTTATGAACAGGCTCAACGGACTTTACACCTCGCTTGCGTTCTACATTGCTTCGTCCTGCTTCGGCTTTGTAAACGGCGACGAGCCGGGCGACAATCCTGCGCTTGCTTCAAAAATTCTGCTTTGCGTGTTTCCGTTTGCGGCTATGGTTGTTGCAAGTGTTATTACATTCTTCCTCAAGCTGCCGGAGAAAAAAGATAATGAGTAAATATTTGATTATCAACGCCGATGACTTCGGCTACAACGACGAGCAAAATTCGGCTATATCGGAGCTTTTGAACAAAGGCTTAATAACATCAACCTCAATTTTAGCTGTGTGTAGCAAAAGCAAAGACGCAATTGATTTTGCAAAGAAAAACGCTGTTGACGTCGGCGTTCATCTGACTATCAATTCTGACAATTCCGACAAAAAATGGCAAAGCGTATCAAATGCAAAATCATTCGTTGGCGGTCTTCCGAGTGAACAAAGAGATTTAATTTTTCGCACAACACGGCGTGATGTAAGAAGTGAGCTCGAGGCACAGTATGATTTCATAACAAAAGGCGGCGCAAAAGTTGACCACGCCGACAATCATTGCGCAACGCTTTACGGAATTAACGGCAGAAGATTTTACATCGACGCATTTGATTTTTGTGCAGAGCATAATTTACCGTTTAGATTTCCGAAAACAAGCGGCTTTTTGGAAAGACAGCTTGAACGAAAAATCCCGAATGCGCTGAAAAGTTATCAGCAAATGATAGTACGCTCCGGCGAAAAACGAGGAGTAAAAATGCTCGACGACCTTGTGTCAAACCCTTGGTCAATGCAGCGTATCAAAGACTATAACACGCTTGAAAAATACTACCTCGACGCAATAGACAACTGTATTGACGGCATAACCGAAATGTTTTTGCACCCTGCCCTGCCGCTTGAAAATGAACAGGGCGAATGGCAAAAAAGAGTTTTTGAATACGAAATTCTCAAAAGCGGCTGTTTGCTTGATAGGGCAAAACAAAAAGGTATTGAGGTTGTTTCGTGGAAAATATTCAATCAATAAAAAACGCTGCGACTTGAGAAAGCTCTCAAGCCGCAGCGTTTTGCTTTTTATTAATCGTTATTTGAATTCAGCTCGTTTCGTTTTGCAAGCACCTTTTCGTGAATCTCTTGCTTTGTTTTACCTGTCAGCTTGTAGAAGAAGAATGGAACGCCTGCAAGGAACATCATCAGTCCGTGAACAACGGTATAGAAGAACAAAA
>CAMFQI010000217.1 GCA_945980015.1 uncultured Eubacterium sp.
GGGCTCGGAGATGTGTATAAGAGACAGCAAATACCGGCTTTGAGCTATAGCTTAAAAAGTCCTTTGGATTAACTCCCATCAAAATGAAATCGGCTTTTTCGGGCATATTTACAGTAATATATCCGTTTTTTTCAAGGTAATCCCTTGCGTATTGCAATCGTTTATCATTATCATCTACCGTATAAAAATATTTCATAAAAATTCACCCTTTACATTTTATGAAATAAAACAAAAAGGGTGTTTATTTTTGAAGTTATTCGTAGTATAATATAATTGATTTAATTTACGAAAGAGGTAAAAGCCTTGAAAAATATAGACACTCTGCTTAAGGAAAGCAAAATAATTCATTTTATAGGAATAGGCGGTGCAGGAATGTGTCCGATTGCGGAAATCCTTTTGTCACTCGGATACACGGTTACAGGCTCCGACAACAACGACACCGAGACATTCCGTCGCATAGAAAAGGAAGGCGCAACCGTTTTCCTCGGTCAAAGGGCTTCTAACATCAGCGACGATACTCAGCTGGTAATTTATACCAACGCAATTCTAAAAGGCAACGAGGAGCTTGAATATGCAAAAGCTAATTTCCCCTGCTTTGAAAGAGCGGAGATTTTGGGTGCGCTCAGCCGTCTTTTTACTAATTGCATCGGCGTTTGCGGAACTCACGGAAAGACGACAACCTCGTCGATGATTACTCAAATTCTAATGCAGGCAGGACTTGATCCTTCAGCAGTTATCGGCGGCAAGCTACCGCTTATCAACGCATACGGAAGATACGGTCACAGTCAGAATTTTGTTTGCGAAAGCTGTGAGTTCAACAACACCTTTTTGCATATGAACCCCGACATTGCTGTTATTTTGAATATAGATGAAGACCATTTAGATTTCTTTGGCAATTTGGACAATATAAAAAAGTCGTTCAGAGAATTTGCAGACAAAACCGTCAATACTATAATTTACAACGGTGACGACAAGAACACAGTTGATACTCTTAAAGGAATATCGGGCAAAAAGCTCATATCAATAGGCAGAAATGATAATAACGAATGGGTCGCTAAAAATGTCGACGTTCCCGGCGGTTTTCACAGTGAATATGATATTTTCCATAACGACGAATTCATTTGTCACGCTGTACTCAGTGTTCCGGGTGAGCATAATATTCTCAACTCGTTATGTGCTTTTGTGGCTTCTTATGAAAGCGGAGCGGATATTGAAAGCATATTACAGGGCTTAAAGGATTTCGGCGGTGCATCAAGACGCTTTGAGAAGCTCGGAACATACTGCGGAGTTACATTTGCAGATGATTATGCACATCACCCTGCCGAAATAAAGGTTACTCTCGAAGCAGCAAAAAAGATGGGTTACAACAGAGTTTGGGCAGTTCATCAACCTTTTACTTTCACAAGAACAAGTATACTGCTTAACGATTTTGCAGAGGTTTTGCAAATAGCCGACAAATGCGTAATAAGTGCAATTATGGGAAGCCGTGAAGTAAATACAATCGGAATTAAAGCAAGTGACTTGAGCGAAAAGGTGCCGAACTCAATTCAGCTTGATACCTTTGATGAGATATGCGAATATGTATGTAACAATGTTCAAAACGGTGACTTGGTAATTACACTCGGCTGCGGCGATGTCTACAAGGTTGCACGAATGATGTGCTCAAAAATGAAAGAAAGAGAGAAACAGCTCAATGCTTGAATTCAAAACCTACAACAAAGCAAATGACGATTCTAAATATATTAGGTTTACCGTTTTTTGCGATGAACAAGGCGTAAAGAAAAGCCACGAAATTGACGAGCTTGACGATAATTTACAAGTTCTTCATATCGTGGCATACGAAAATTCTAAGCCTGTTGCAACCTGCCGTTTTTTTAAGGAAGACGGTGATATGTGGCACGCAGGAAGAATAGCGGTATTAAAGGAGCACCGTAAAAAAGGCTACGGCAGAGCCGTCTTGGAGCAGGCAGAAAAAGAGATGAAAAAGCAAGGAGCTAAATCTGTTTTCATATCTGCACAAACGCAGGCTCAAAAATTTTATGAAGCACTTGGCTACAAGGCTTACGGTGATGTTTATCCCGAGGAAGACATTCCTCACATCGCAATGAAAAAGTATTTATAAGTCACAGTGTTTTTTGATTAGGTCGTAATCCTCTGTATTGAGGGTTACGGCATTTTCTTTTATGAGACAGTCAAGCATCAAAATATCAATCAAATTCGGATTTTTAACATAGACAAGTCCGTTATCTATACTCGATATATTTTCCTCACCGCCAAGATATTTTAGTATGGTACGAACACTTTTCGGCAAAATCCTATGATTATCCAAATCATATTTAGCTAAAACAAAGCACGATACAAAATACATAAGGACACTTGACAATACACCTATAAGCAAGAAATATATCGGCTTATCAATATATTTAATCATTTCAAATAAGGAGGGGCTTACTTCGTATCCTATTCTAATGTCTACTATTGAACATAATAAGCTGTCCAACGCTATGCAAAAAAGATATCCAATATAGATAAACGGATTATAAAAAACAAGAAAAATTGCGAAAGCAAGATTATTTCCCGATATTAAGCAGAGCAATAACGCAGTAATAAAGGAAAACATATACTTATCTTTTACCCTTGAATACAGTGATACAAAAATTCCTATACTCAAAAAAATATTGGCAAAATACCTACCGGTCATATAAACCGCTATACAAGAAGCGGGATTTTCTTTATCAGCCTTAAATATTTCCGTCACACCGCTTACAAGCTTATTATCTATCATCAACGCACCTGCATAATCCTTTATATAAAACAAATCGGAAAAGGCATTTCCGAAAAGCAAGGAATAAGCATCGTTAATTATTGCAAAAACAAACGAATTGCCTTTTACTGCATTAGCTAAAAATCTTGTTATATTCAATCCCGGCTCATAAAGAAGTCCAAAGATAACGCCAAGCAATACGCACACGCCGACAGAAATATAAAAAACATTTTCAAAGCTGTAATCATTACAGATTTTTGATAGCAACACGCAGGCAACAACCGTAAAAAACAAGCTGAAGGCCTCACCGCAAATGAAATAGTAAAACGCATTAAGGCATAATATACCGCACGTAAGACTTGCAGTCTTTTTTGAATTACAAAATGTATTCGCTCCGATAAATCCGCTTGAAAGCACGCTCCAAATGAGAGAAGAAACAACAAGGCTGTTCCCTTTTTGAATATCAAAAAGCGAAAGGAAGTAAATAATAAGTATTAGAA
>CAMFQI010000218.1 GCA_945980015.1 uncultured Eubacterium sp.
GGTCAAAGCAGCGAGGTTCGTGAAAGAACCTCGCTGCTTTGACCTGCATCAACATTATTTGTGTTATAGCCGATAAAAGCCAAAAGCGCCGATGAGCCTGCGCCTGCAAGAGTTTGACCGAGCTTTCTTGTGAAAGAAAAGAATGCGTAGCTTGTTCCTTCTTCTCGTCTGCCGGAAAGAAGCTCTTGATAGTCGATAACGTCCATAACCAACGCCCAAACCTCAAGAACAAGGAATGTTTGACCTGCACCGCTGAAGAATACGAGTACAAGAAAAGCATACGGATTTTTGGCAAGCGGTGTAAACTTAAGCAGGAACATAAGCAGATTAATAACCGCCGCAAAGCCAAGACCTACTGCACAGATTTCCTTTTTTCCGAATTTACGTATAAGCTTACCCATAAAGGGGAGGAAAATTGCCATAGGAAGATAGGTGAATACGGTTACGAACATATAAAGTCCGGGTTTTCCATAGTAGTTTTTAAGGAGATAATTGTAGTTCGTCTGGGTGTACATTTGGAATGCGATAAGAAGCATCGAAACGATACAAAGCGCAATAAACGGCTTGTTTTTCGCAAGGAATTTGACAGTAGTAAAAATGTTGTAGCCCTCCTGCTTTTGCTTTTTTGCAGGGGCAATTCTTTCTTTTGTGTTCTTAAAGTGAATGTAGTAAACAACAATGGTAAGGACAGCCAAGATAACAACGGAATAAAACATTTTCATGCCGTCGAGCTGCTTTACTGCCGTATCGCCGACCATAACGGTTGTATAAACAAACACGGGCATAAGAATTTGTGCCGGAAGTCCGCCGAGGCCTGCGCCCACCGAACGCCACATTGACAGTGAGGAACGTTCAATTTCGTCATCGGTAATAACCGACGCAAGAGAGCCGTAGGGAATGTTTGTTCCTGTGTACATCATACCGTATAAAATGTATGTTATGTAGGCGTAAACGAGGTACTGACCCTGCGACCAAGCAATGCTTGTGCCGAAAAATTTGTTTAGAACAAGCGGAATATCGGTAAACATAAAGACTGCCGAAATTGCAAGCGGAATTGAAGCACCTAAAATGTAAGGACGAAATCTTCCGTGCTTTGTAGGCTTGCGGGAGTCAATAAATGCACCCCATATCGGGTCGTTGATTGCGTCCCAAATTCTTGCGATTAAAAAGAGAATTGCTATTTTTGCGGGATCAATTTTCAGCGTGTCTGTGTAGAACATCTGCAAAAACGAGGAGATAAGTCCGAAGGTTAAAAGTCCGGCTGTGTCTCCCAAGGCATAACCGAGCTTATCCCTTGCTTTTATGCCGTGAGTAAGTGAAGTTTCGTTCATATTAATTCCAATAGCCTTTCCGACTACAAACAGTTGATAAAAATTCCTAACGCCTTATTGTAGTCCGATAAGACGTATTACGGGAATATTTTGTACTAATCCTCCTGTAATTCAAAGAAGAATTTCTTTGAGCAAATTGCCACAGGACCGATATAACCTATTTTTTCATTCTGCTTTGACAGTATTATCATATCGTCGGTTAGATTGCCGTTATACCTTATGCATTGTTTTTTCAGTTTTTTTACAACCGTTTCATTTGAAAAAACAGAGCCGAAAAGCACAATCTTTTTTGCATTCAGTATAGTAGCCGTGTTTGTAAGAGCCAAAGCAACCGCATCAATTTTTTCGTCAAGTATGTTGATAACGTCCCTGTCCTGCGAGGCTATTATTTCCTCAAGCCGAAGCTTTGTAAGTGAAACAAGCGCATCTTCACCCGCCTCTGTTTCGAGACAGCCGTAACGACCGCAACGACATTTTTTGCCGGCGGGATTTATAATATAGTGGCCTATTTCGGCAATGCCCATGTCATTGCCCGAAAGGATTTTGCCGTCGGCCGCAATTGCCGAGCCGATACCCGAACCCCATTTGAAAAACAATACGGCCTCATTTCCGTAATCGTCCGAATAAAGCATTTCGCTTTGAGCAAATGCTCTTACATTGTTTTCGATTGCTATGGGAACGCCGTATTCTTTGTAAGCCTTGTCGTAAAGCTCCTTGCAATTCCAAAGACCGTAGCCCTTTCCCGTAGCAGAACCTACAACGCAAAGTCCTACAGAAAAAATATCCTTCTTTTTTATGCCGTTATTTTGCAACAATTCCTGCGCATTTTTCAGCACGGCGTCGATATCGTCGGTAAAAGGGGAGGTTACGGCAGATATAACCTCTCCGGAAAGCTTGGAAAGGGAATATGTTATATGCGTTGTTTCGGCATTTATTCCGAGAACAAGTCTTTTGCCGAAATTGAGCGAAAGCAGTATTTCCTTTCTGCCCTTGCACGCCTTAGTTATTTCTCCTGTTTCCCTGAGTATACCCCGGGAGATTAAATCGTTGCATATTTTAGTAACTGCGGCAGGTGTAAGCCCCAAGCTTTGTGCTATCTCCTTTCGGCTCATTGAGCCGTTTTTTTGCAAAAGATAGAGAACTAAGCTTCTGTTTTCGGCTTTTACCGAGCGCATATTAAGTCCTGTTTTCATAACTCTCCTGTTTTTTCATAACTATCCTATTTCAGTAAAAGCGAAATTCCGCTGATTATCATTAATATGTATGTCAAATTCAAAAATACCTTTTTGCTCATTTTTTTATAAATCAAATTGCCGACTGTGAAAGCTAATACGAGCACAAGTGCGCTTATGCCGGTTATTACCAAGGCGTCTTTTGTAAACACATTACCTCGGATATCGTCAACGGCAATAATTCCGTTTAGTATTATCCAAACCGCTGAAAGAGTAGAACGAAATTTGTCCTTGTCGCAAAGCTTCATTGAGGCGTAGGTCACAAGAAGCGGACCGCCGCAAACAAATATTCCGTGAACAACGCCTGCAACCAAAAGCAATGATATTTCAATTGCCTTAGGCATCGGCTTGGGCTCTTTTTTTGAATAGAAAAGGTATGCGTTCATTATTGCAAAAACGATGACAAGAACGCCGAGGATTTTATAAAGTATATTACCTGCGCCCTCAAGCACATTCTTAAGAGGAATTCCAAACGCTATTCCGACTGACATCAAAAGAGTTATTTTGAGAAGCTCTTTTTTGTCTATGTGGCGAAAGCCTGTCACGATAACGAACACAGACGCCAAAATTCCGAGAACGTTGAGCACAGGTCTTGCCGTATCAAAGCCTACAAGCATTACTGAAAACGGCATAGCAAGTACCGTTCCTGCAAAGCCTGTGATCTGTCTCTTATACACATCTGACGCTGCCGACGAAGG
>CAMFQI010000219.1 GCA_945980015.1 uncultured Eubacterium sp.
CGTATATCGGAATTCTTTCAACAAGTGCTTCAAAATAGCCGTTATTCGTGTTCATTGAAATAACGCTTGCTCTGACAATACCTTCAACTATTACCCTCAAATTTTCAGAATGAGGAATTTTTATCAGTTGTTTAATTTTGCAAATAACGCCGATATCAAAAACGTCGTTTTCTTTTGGGTCATCAATAGATGAGTCACACTGCGCAACGAGAAAAATGAGTTGATTGTCGTCCATTGCGGCGTTAAGCGCCTGTATACTCTTTTTTCTGCCTACATCAAAATGAAGATTCATCTTAGGATAAACAACAAGACCTCTCAGGGGAATTGCAGGAATCTTTTCAATGCCCAAAAAATCAGCATCATTTTGAATAATATCAATTTTATTTAATTCTTCCATATTATCACCAAAAGGAGTAATCCTTAATATCTTAAAATAGTCCCATATATTATAATATACACCGATGAAAATTTCAATACCAAATTATAAAACACCGAGCATTTTTCTCGGTGTTTAAGTATAATTATACTAATCATTATATTGAATTTTCTTTACCTTGAAAACCGCTCTGAGTATCGGTGCAAGAAGTTTCGGACTTTTTAATAAAACTATTTTCATAATCTACCCCTACTTTCTGCAGCAGATTATTATTCCGAGTATTATTACGACTACCGCAAGCATTCGGGTTACCCATATACTTGGCAGACAGCACGCTAGAACACATCCGATACCGAAAGCAACAAATAAATAGTCCCGTTTGCATTGCTTTTTCATAATAAACACCTCGTTATCTGCGTTTATTACAGTATATGCAAATTCAATTTAATCGTTACTTTCAATTAATAAAAGAATACCTTTTTCAACAGTAACGGTTGCATAGTCGTCTGTTACGAAATTACTTACGCCCATTTGACTGTCAACTTCAAAATCAATTGCTTCCTGTGAGTAAAAGCCTGCTGTGTAGTAAGCACCGTTAATTCTTACCTGATTGCAGGGCTCTAAAAAAGCAAAAAGCGAAAAATTAGAGTAGTCTTTGTTAATTTTCTTTTCATTTTTAATAAGAGAAATTCTGTTTTTTTGGTTAATAATACAACATTCCACTGAATTTTTTAAGCAATAATTCAGGCAAAGAATGTTTGCATATGTATGGTCAAGCCTGTCACCTATTGCACCTAATATGCAGATGTTTTTGTATCCTCGCTCGACCGCTTCCATAACGCAATGAAATGTGTCTGTATATGCCTTTTCACGATTAAGTGTTATAATTTCGCAGGCTAAATCGGGAATTGAGGAGGAATCAAAATCACCTATAACTAAATCGGGAATTATTCCTAATTTATTACACTTTATATATCCGGAATCCGCACAAATAACATAATCGTTTTTAGAAATATTTTTTTGAATAAACGATAAATCCGTTTCGGGCGCTCCCGATACAATAACACAACGTTTTATTTGATTTCCCATTGCTTAATATTTTTTACCTCGTTATACATATCAACATAGCTTTTATGTCTTGATGCGTCAATTTTGCCGTCCTTGACTGCCTGAATCACAGCACAACCCTTATCGGTTGTATGTGAACAGCTTGAAAATTTGCAATCTCCAAGATATTCCTCAAATTCTCTAAAGCAATGCGGCAAATCCTCTTTCAATATTCTGTCGCATTTCATAAAATCTAGAGAAGAAAATCCCGGGGTATCGGCAATATATCCGCCGTTTTCGGTTTTGAAAAGCTCACAATGGCGTGTTGTGTGCTTTCCCCTGCCGAGCTTTTTGCTCGTTTCACCTGTTTTAAGCTTTAGCTCGGGGAAAATATTATTTATCAGGGAAGATTTTCCTACACCTGTATTCCCTGTAAAAGCACAACTGCAACCGTTAATCAAAGGTTTAATTTGTTCACAGGAGGACCTATCATTATTATTACAACCAAAAACCATAAAGCCTGATTTTTCATAGATGCTTTTGTATTTTTCAAATGAAGAGTCCAAGTCTGTTTTTGTTATAACAATAATAGGTTCAATACCCTTGTATTCGGCTACGGCAATAAGGTTATCAATAACAGATGTATTAATTTTCGGGTCAACAAGCGAAGCGATAATAAACAATCTATCTAAATTGGCAAGCGGAGGTCTTACAAGCTCGTTTTTTCTTTCAAGAATTTTATCTATCGTATTTTCACAGTTTTCGTTTATGCTGATTTCAACATTATCACCGACAAGAGGAATTATATTTTGCTTGCGAAAGCTTCCTCTTGCCTTACATTCAAATATCTCATTATCGCAGTCAACGTAGTAAAAACCGCCTATGCCTTTAACAAGCTTACCTGTTTTTGAAATTGTTGTCATCAATATCAGTCCGTTCCCTCAGCATTTGCATTTGAAAAGTCAACCGTATATGCCTTATCCTCGCTTCCGTCTACGCTGAACGTTTCCATATATCCTGCATTAGAAAGCATAATTTGAATACTGCTGTTCTTTGAGCCCTCGCAGGAGACAGTTAATTTTACTGTTTTTCCGTTAATATTAACATTCTTTGAAGAATAAGTCTCTCCGTTAACCTTTACAACAAGAGTGTCTGTTGTTCCCGTTACATTTGGCAAGACAACATCAAAGGTGTATGTGACATTCTTAGGTGCTGTTGTAGTTTCGCCTGTTGAGATTATTACCTTTATTGTATCGGTTTCCTTTACTGATGTTCCGGCACCGGGTGACTGAGAAATAACTATTCCCTTTTTGAGAACACTGTCCTGAGTTGTAAATGTTACATTCTTAAAGCCGTATTTCTCCAAAAAAGCTTTTGCTCCGCTTTGAGTAAGACCGGTAACGTCGGGTACCTGTATTGTTTCAACTGTTGTTGTTGACGGTCCGTCGGAAATATAAATTGTAATTTCCTGTTCGGCGCTGACGATTGTTCCTGCTTTCGGGTCGGTGTAAACAACCTTACCCTCCTCTACGCTTTCACTTGATACCTTCATTGTTTTGAAAACAGTCAGTCCGTCTTGTCTAAGAGTTTCCTGTGCAAGCTCGAGTGACAAGCCATAAACGTTCGTTACGCTGATATCCTTTTCACTTGCGGCAACAATAAGAGTTACTGTTGAACCCTTTGTAACACGTGAGCCTGCTTCCGGAGATTGACTGATAATAATACCCGGCTCCTGATCATTTGTTTTTCTGTATTCTGCAACAAATTGATAATCGTATGATGTATCGCTTTGAAGCTCATCATACGAAAATCCGACGAAGCT
>CAMFQI010000220.1 GCA_945980015.1 uncultured Eubacterium sp.
ATTATCGTAAGATTTGATATTTCGGTTTGAATTGCCGATTGACTTACTTCATCAAAGGAAATATTAATATTGTCAAGCGTTAATGTTGATTGGGTGCCGCGCACTAAAGTCGCAGAGCCTCCTCCCGACGGTTTTCGGGTTACATTGCTTTCGCCTACCTTAAAGCCGACATCGCCTATAAAAACATCATAGGTGTCTGCGGCAAATGCCGTTATCGGCGCACAGGACAAAAGAAGACATATTGCCATAACAATACACAAAATTCGTTTTTTCATAATGCTTTCCTCCTAAGAATTTATGTTAGGTTTGTATTTCGGATTATATTTCATAATAAACAGCTCTAATGCTTCCTTTAGCACGGCTATCTGTGATTTCAAATAAAATTCATCCTCAAAGAGTGCATAATGTACGCAGGCTCGGATTAAAATGAAAATCAGCGGCGTTAGCTTTTCATAGGGGATACCGAGCTTTTGCTCAAGTCCTTTTGCGTATTCCGTATAACGCTTATCAACTCCTGCAAAGAATTTTCTTCCGTGCTCGATATATTTTGGATGAGTGTAAACCTGATACATAAGCCTGTATTTCTTGCCGTGCTTTTCGGCAGTCCAATAAGGTATCTCGTTTATAAATCTCCACAAATCCTCAATATCCGTCGGAGCCTTCGCCATAAAGTCGTCCTCAACCTTGCTCATACAATATTCGGTGGACTGAATAATCAGGTCATCCAAATCCTCAAAATATGTATAAATCATAGAAGTTGTATATCCGCAATGCTTTGCAAGAGTACGAATCCCCGTGCCGTGTAGTCCAAGCTCGGCAAAACCGTCAAAGCACGCTACCATAAGCTCCTGCTTTTTTGAATTCCATTGCTCAGGCGTATAATTCGCCACAAAATCACCCTCATTCATTCAAAACGTTCGTTACAAATAAATAATAGCATACCCCTCTGTAAAAAGCAATATGCTATCCAATATATTAATATGAATTTAACAAAGTTTAATTATTAAAGGACGCTGATTTTGTCGTTATTGCTTATAGTCGCAATTTTTTGTTTTTATACTCTTGCCTGAATAAATATTGTCTTTAAGAACAATGCCGTCGGTGTCCTTTGCACTTATTGAGTAACCCTTGTACTTTTTGAAGGTGTTGCCGATAAGCTTAATATTTTTATGCACCGCACCTGCATACACTCTGTTTTCAGGTTTAATAAGAATAGGCGTTTGACCGCAATAATCAAAGGTGTTGTTTTCTATTGTAACGTCCTTACACATTCCGCTTTCATACCAGCTTTTTGCATCGTCGGAAAGCAGAATACCGCTCATAGTTGTGCTGATGAAATGATTGTTTTTTACATTAACCTTACCCCTAGTGGTAATTAGCAGACCTCTTGTGATAATCCTTGTCATTACATTGTTTTCAAAATCGAGATTAGGACAGGCGCTTATGTTCTCAATAACATTTCCCACTCTTGCTTTGTCCGTACTGCTGACTGTCAGCATAATCTCATATTCGTTCACAAGCTCCGATTTTTCAATGACCGCCGTACCCTCCTCAAGCAGAGTGTCGGTGTTGATATATGCGATAGTGTCACCAACTCTCAGCGGATTGTAGCCGTGCGTTTGCGGGTGCATAAAGCGAACAGTTAGTTGATTATTGCCAATATCCGTAATCTTAAAGTGAACGCCGTGAACATTCAAGCTGTCGTCACCCGCACCGTCAAAATAACTGTTTTTGATTGATACATCACCACGACACATACAGATTTGTATAAAATCAGCAACCGACGCCATTTTCCTCGCCGAGTCCTTTTTGGGTGCAAATTCAACGGAATCAACCGTTATATTTTCACTGTCCTGCGCAACAAGGGCAAGCGAATAATTAAATCTCTGCTTAACATTTTCAAGCCTAACATTTTCGCATTTGTTGACAAATATTCCTGCAAACTGACGGCGAACATCAAAAAGATGATAGCAGTCATCACCCTTAAACCTAGCCGTGTTGGGATATGTAACACGAATTTTGCGATTGCCTAAATCCCTGATTTTCAAAGCGGAAAACAACGGATGATTTACTCTTTTGATTTTGTTCGGCGTGGCTTTTCGTATAAGCCCAATCCACCAAGAATTATTCGATTTGTAATCAATAGCATATCTATAATCCTTACCGAAAAAATACCCCTTTCCGTTAACAAATTCATACTGTGTATCTCTGTCGATTTCAAAATCAACGCTGAAAATCCCTTTACGCACAACCTTTAACTCGTGCATATCAGGGTGACTATGTTGAATTTCAATATTTTTAAGGGTGATATTTTTGCAATTCTCCATTGCAATATTTGTCACCTTGCCGTCAATTACAAAAACAGAATTACCGCCGTCAAAAGTGATATTATCAATACCGCCGAAATAAAAAGGAACGGCGTTTAGATGCGGCGTTTCGTCGTTTGAAAACTCCTCGTCACCGACGGTATTAGTGATATAAAGCATATATTTTTTACACTTCTCACTGTCAATATAATATGTGCCTTTTTCAAACACAACGGTTTTATCCTCGTCAACGGTTTTTAGATAATCAAAAAGACTGATTAATTGTTTCGTTATATCTTCGTTTGTGCAAATATCAAATTCACCGGCATAAACTGTTTTCATATTCAAGCCTCACATCTGTAAGCTTTTTACATAGCTGTATTTTTTCCATTATAACACAAACAGCACTTAATTGTTAAGAAATAATGCTTAATTGTTTAGAAAACCCGCTGAAAAAACAAGCGGGTTTTTCTCTCCGGCTTGCCGACTTCAAAGGTATATAGCAATTCAAATGTGGGTCATAGATATTTTTACAATGAAGACACAGAAAATCTTGACCGAGAAATAAACCGTCTCAGCGTTGAAACAACCTATGAATACTTCTCAACAGGCGAAAAGAAAAAGGAAACCTTTGATATATATTTATGAATACAATATCAAAGGCAACCTTACAAAAGTTTATGTTGACGGCGTTAATCCAGCATCGTATAATTACGATGAAGAGTATAATTGGAGTGCACAGGGGACGGAGTGCACAGAGAACCGTCCCCTGTGCAACAAGTGAAAAATAGAAAAGCCCGAAGCTCACTGTTTAAGCGAGTTTTGGGCTTTTTAGCATAATAATAAAAGAGTAAGTTGGAAAACCTACTCTGTTGGTCGAGGTGACAGTCTTGCCGTCTGCTACGGCTTTGCCTTGCATACTAATGGC
>CAMFQI010000221.1 GCA_945980015.1 uncultured Eubacterium sp.
ATCTTCTTATATTCTGCAAGCTCCTCGTCGGTTATATCGTCATTTGCAAAATACAAGTCGATGTTACATACGGGATAGTATTCGTCATAGTCGTAGTACATACCGTAATAAATACCATAATATGCAGAATCAAAGCTGTCAAATTCCGAAATAAAGGTAGTACGCTGCATTGAGAGATAATCCTTTACGAGTGCCTTTTTGTATTGCTCAATGTCGAAATTGACAAGCTCAACGCTTTCCTCATAGTACTCGTCGTCATTGTTATATACCGAACACTCTACTCCCAAAAACTTTTCGTTATCGTATTTCATAGGTTCTAATTGCCAGAGTGCCTCCTCGTTTTGGAAAACATCGTAATATTCCTTTGTTACGAGGTTATTGGATACGAAATAAACTCGCTCTACCGTTGAGCCGTCTTCAAGATTATATTTAATTCTGTAGGACGCATCGCTTATATACGCATCGTCATAATAGCCGTCAATGAAAAGCATCGTTCTCAACAACGAAACATTATTCTTTTTTCTCGTCGTCTTGATTGCTTCGTCCTCAATAGATTTGTTATGAAGCGCAATTACCTTTTCGATATTCTCTTGCTCAACAAAAGTTATTGCCTCTCCGAAATCAGTATAACCCACGCTCGTGCCGAGAAGCTCGTTTATTCCCGTTGTGTAGCTTCCGTAATTCGCAACCGAGCTGAATTCTACGCTGTCAACCTCGTCTGCCTCAGGTACGTATTTTACATAGCCGTTGAAAATAGGAAGTGTAACCACTATCGAAAGAGTTGTGAACACTGTGCAAACGCCGATAAGAGTAATTAACGTCTGCTTTGTAAACACCTTTTTGTAGAAAATGCCGCCGAATGCCATTGCCATCAGGGTTGCAAGAACAATGCCGACAACGATATCAACTGCATTGGTTCCCGTTGCGCTGAAGAAAAATGCGGCACCGACTAAAATCGCAAGAATAACATAGGGAATAACATTACCCGAAAGCGAGCTCTCGGCAGTCTCTGCCTTTCTCTTTTTGAACGCAATATATCCTGCAATAAACAAGCCGATAATTTCAACAAGCGAAATTATTATAAGCGGGATAACATTAGTTACGCCCTCACCCTCGTAGCAATATGCGCCTGCCATGGCGTTGTCAATGGGGCTGAGCGCATTCAAAAATGTCAAGTCGCCCGAAAATCCCCAAATTGAGCAGATTTTTGTTGCAATGCCCGTAAGCATAGTCGAGGTACAAAAAAGACAAATAAGGCTCAATATCAAATATTGTATTCTCTTGCCCGAAATTACGGCACACACGACAAACGCCGAATACACCGCAAGCACGGAAAGCATAGAAGTCAGAATTATCGGAATTGCTATTCCAAAGTCAATCAAATTGTATGCAAATGCGCAAATCGTACTGCAATAAATCACAAGCGGAAGAGCAAAGCAAACAATATTCGCCAACAGTCCGTAAAAATAATTTGCAACGAAGTATTCCTCACGCTTTATCGGTACCGAAAAATAGCTGTCGCACGACTGCTTTTTGTAAATCTGCCTGAACATTCTCGGCACAGTCGTAAGACTGAAAAATCCTGTTATAAACGCAATAACAAGAACTACCGGCAGCATATTTTCAACAGTGAAATACTCACTGTCATAGTCGTACAATATACCGTTATAAACGAAATCTGTCACCGTTGAGCTGAGTGCGATAATAACCGTTACTATGGACGCACCGAGTGCAAGAACGGTATTGACAAGCGTTCCCTTGAAGGTTCGCTTAAATGCAAGAGAAGTGTAGTTTTTAGGCTTTGAAGCTGTTGATGTCATATCCTGCTACCTCCATTTCGCTGATAAATAATTCCTCAAGTGTTAACGGCAGAGACTCAAAGAATATCGGATTTTTACTGTTGATTATCTCTTCAATTCTTTCCTGCTCGCCCTTTACGGTAATTTCGATTACCTTGCCCTGTCTGTTTTCCTTTGTGATATTGAGTGAGCCTTTTATTTCGTTGTAGTCCTCGTCGCTCATAACAAACTGCAAGCGATAAAGACCGATTGCGTCACCGTCAATGTCACGCTCCATAAGTATACCGCCGTTGTGCAAAAGACCGATATGGTCGCAAAAGCCCTCAAGCTCACGCAGGTTATGGGAAGCAATGACTATGCTCGCCTTTGTTTCGTCAACATATTCAATAAGTATTTTCTTTACAAGCTCACGAATAACCGGGTCAAGTCCGTCAAAAATTTCGTCAAACAAAATCACTCTCGGGTTGAAGCTGAGTGCAAGAATTATTGCAGTCTGCCTTTGCATACCCTTGCTCATAGTCGAAATCTTTTGCTGCGGATTAATCGGAAACGTGTTGCAAAGCGCTGTGAATCTGCCTTGGTCCCAAGTCGGATAAAGCGCTCTGTAATAGTTTGCCATTTTCAAAAGCGTTGAGCCCGAATCAAAATACGGATAATCTGAAACGAACGCCGTTTGCTGCTTTATTGCTTTATTTTCAAACGGAGACTCGCCGTTGATAAACACCTGTCCGCCCTCAAGACTATAAACACCTGCAAGAACACGAAGAAGCGTACTCTTTCCTGCACCGTTTGAGCCGACAAGTCCGAAAACGGAGCCGTCCTCGATATTAAAGGATATATTATCAAGTGCTTTCTTTTCACCAAAGCACTTTGTGGCATTGCTTATTTTAATCATTGTTTGCCTCCTCCCATATTTCATTGATAATTTTGTCTATTGTCGTTTTGTCAATTCCTGAATTTTTTGCGTCAATCAAGGCGCTTTTCACGGCTTTGATTGTCAGCTTGTGAACCGAAGATAAATCCGATGAGCTTACAAAAAGTCCCTTGCCCGTTACGGTGTAAATCACACCCTGTTGCTCAAGCTCCTTGTACGCTTTTGCAACGGTGTTCGGATTTATTCCGAGCTCACAAGCCATACTGCGTACAGACGGCAGAGGACTGTCCGTTTCGTAAACGCCGAGATTTATCAGCTTGATGATTTGTTTTTCAAGCTGGGTGTAAATCGGCACTCTGCTTCTTGTGTCTATCGAAATCATAGAGCATTCTTCCTTTCCGGTTTATTGTACTGTCTGTACTACTATGCATAGTACAGTTGTTACACTTTATATATACCACATCTTAACACTTTTGTCAACAAAAAATATCCACTCCTTTCCAACTGTCTCTTATACACATCTGACGCTGCCGACGAAGGCTTAGGTGT
>CAMFQI010000222.1 GCA_945980015.1 uncultured Eubacterium sp.
GATTCCTCTACGTCTCGTGGGCTCGGAGATGTGTATAAGAGACAGGGGGACAATTAATGTCAGACAAAGGCTCAAAGGTAAAAGGTCTTTTTACCGAAATTAAAACCCATTGGAACAAGCCTGCTAAGGGCAAATACGTTCCGTACAAAGAATATCTCGATATTCTTTTTGGTGTAGGTGCAAACTATGCAGGCTCCAAAACCTTGGAGTACATAAGCTTTGCTGCAGGCTGCTATTTGATGATGTATCATTACAAGCTGCCGTATCTCACCTACGCAATCATCGGACTTATCAATATGCCGTTGAACTATGTCTGGACGCTTATCGGCTGGATAATCAACGACAACCTTGGATTTTTGCCTAAAAAAACAGAGCGTAAGTTCAATCTTCTGTATCTGTTTTTGGCAGTTGCGGGACTGTTTTTGATTTTCTTCAATTTCACTCCTTACCTGCCAGAAACAAACAAGCTCGTTGCATATCTCAACGGCTTAGAGGGTATTTCCGCCGCTTCGGCTATCAAGATTTTCGGTACCCATATTTTATGGAACGGCTGGGCAGGTGCAAGAAATATTTTCTGGCGTAAGAAACTCATTCCGAAATTCGGCAGATACAAGTACAGTCTTTACTGCGACTTTTTGCCGAAAACGATTATGGTTTGGCTTATCGGCTGGCTTCCGTTTTATTCAACTATTACCGACGTTACTACAAGAGTTTGGGTTGCTAACCTTTTGTTCTCAATCTACAATCTGTTCGGCTTCGGAAACAACCTTGAAACCTGTACCCAAAACATCAGCCCGAATGTAAGAGAGCGTATTTTCGTAAGGTCATATCCCATCAAGCTTTCTCACATTTTCCAATCGATTATGGCGATTATACTGCCTGCAATAATTGATATGTGTCCGAACGACTGGGCAGATATTGCAGTATTCAAATGGATTATTCCGATTACATTTACCGTTTTCTCACTGACTACAATGATTTTTGCAGGACGTATAAAGGAGCGTATCCCTCAACCGCCTATTGAAAAGAAGGTCAACATCAATTTCTGGGACGGTATGTTCGGCGTTTTGAGAAACAAGTACAAGTGGATTCAAACAATTGTCGGACTTTTGGACTCACTCGGAAACGGTATGCTCGCTTTCACAACAATTCTTTATCTATATACTTTCCGACTGACAGGTCTTACATACAGTCTTATCGTTGCGCTCATAAGCTTTGCGGGAACACCGCCCGATTTGTTCACGCCTTATTTCATAAAACGCTTTTCATACAAGCAGATTATGATTTTCTTCCAGCTTTCACGTGCTGTTTGCTACAGCCTGATTGTATGCTGCTATCTGTTCTGCGGCGAAAATCTCGTACTTTGCGGAACACTTTCGTGCATTGTTTTGTTCATCACCGAGATGTTCCAGACTGTTCCGAAATCGGTAAACTACGATATGGGCGTTCGTATAAACGACTATCAGATGTATCTTTCGGGTGAAAGACTTGAAAGCTTTTCAGGTGTTTTCGGTTGGTTTACAGGTCCTATAACCTCCTTTGTAGGTCTTATCATTCCGTTGTTGCTTCTTAAATTCGGTTTTAATACGAACTGGGATGTACTGTTCATCGACGCTTCGAGAGTAAAGATTATCGTTGTTCCGCTTATCATTGACATTATCGGTTATCTGCTTATGACTATTCCTTTCTTCTTCTGGGATTACGACGACGACAAGCAGAACAAGGTTATGGAGGTTTTGCGTAAGCGTGAGGAAGTAACGAGAAAGCAATACAATATTGAACACGGCATTGATGAAAACGAAGTCGAAGCAAGAGCCGAAGAATTAGAGGAGGTGGTATCATGAGTAAAAAAAGCAAGAAAAAAGCAAATACAAACGACGACTTTCTTGCACAGGAAGCGGCTGAAAGCAAGGCTACTGCTCAAGAATACACCTTAGACATTCCCGATGATCAAATCTGGGAATATCAAATTGAGGGCTTGCAGGCTCCCCATATCAACAAGCCGTTCAAAAACGCCGCAAGAAACAAGGTTATCGTTGTTATTATTTTGATAATAGCGATTTTGATGGCAATGTACTTCTCTGTAAGAGCCGTTCACAGCGATTTGTACAAATACGAGCAATTAGAGGACGGAACATACGAGCTTATCAGATTTTCAAACACGGGCAGCATAACCGACATAACTATCGACTATGTTGTTACAGATTTTGAAACAGGCGAAAAGGACTATTCAAAGCCTATAACAAAAATTCACGAATACGCCTTTAACGGTGACGAAACAATCCATAACATCACCTTCGGCAAGGACGTTAAGGAAATTGACAGCAAGTCTATATACAGCTGCTGGTACGTAAGAAACGTTTGGATAGACGACGAAAATCCGTATTACTGCGACATCGACGGCGTTGTTTACAACAAGGACGTTACCGAAGCAGTGTTTTATCCTAACTACCATGATTTGCAGCTTATGATTGAAAACGGCTACGCCGAGGAAGAAATTGACGAAAACGGCAATCGCAAATTCATCTCAAAGGTCACCAACGACAAGGGTGAGCTTACGGATGAAAAGGGCAACAATATTATTGAAAGAATGTGGGGAACCGACAAGCTTCACGACGAGCTTTACTATCAAACCTACAACAGACTTTGCCGCACATATGTTATTCCGTCTACCGTAACAAAAATCAACGAGCTTGCCTTTGCATACTCAAACATTGTTGATTTGTACATTCCCGAGGGCGTTACGGTTATCGACAATATGGGTATCTTCAAAAATACGGTGCTTACAAACATCTTCACCTACACAACAGATACTCCGATAACCGACACAACATACAACGCCGTTGACAGTATGAAAACCGTCTATGCTTCCCTGCCGAATTCACTCGAATATATCGGCTCCGACGCTTTATACTACACGAGAGCGCTAAATTATATGTACATTCCGAAGAACGTTACAACCATTAAGCACCACGCTTTCTGGGACGCTGTTTACAAGGAAAACAAGGAACTCAAGGGCATTTCATACTTTGACGCCGAAGCAAGCGAGGAGGAATTCAAAGCTAACGTTACAACAGGCGACCAATGGCGACCGATGTACGACTATATGGCGTTCAAGAAATCCGTGCCCGTAAATTACGGCGTTGCTCAAAGAAAGTCGCTTTATTCCGACAATGTACACCGTCAGTATTATTGGGCAGTTCAATGGG
>CAMFQI010000223.1 GCA_945980015.1 uncultured Eubacterium sp.
GTTGTTATCGGAGTTGTCCTTTTGGTTACAAAAACGCTCGATTGGTTGTATTGCGAATTTTTCTTTAATACCGAACGTGAAAAGCTTGAGGGTAAGCTCAGCCAAAAGCTTTACAAAAAGGCTCGTCAGCTTGACCTTGAAAACTATGATAACCCCGATTTTTACAATAATTTCATACTTGTTATTAATTCCTCAGCAGGCGGTATAGTTGGTATTTTGAGTATGATTCAGGGCTACGTAACCGAGCTTGTATCGTTTTTTACGATATGCTCGATTATGCTTGCGCTTGATCCTGTATGTCTTCTTATTATCGTTGCTGTCGTTGTGATTTTTACCCCTGTATCGAAAAAAATCGGCGAATTGCAGGCTAAAAGACAGATAGAAAATAACCGTCTTCACCGCAGAGCCGACTACTTTGCGCGTATATTCTATTTGCAGGATTACTGCAAGGAGGTCAGGGTTAATAACGTTACCGACCTGCTTATAAAACGCTATAACGAGGCTGCCGATGCAGTTGTCGAAAACCAAAAGGGATTTGTTAAAAAAATAGACTTTTTGTACTTCTTCCAGGAAAGCGGAGTACAGATTATCGGCTTTATGCTTTTGCTTCCGCTTTATCTCGGCTACTGCGTTTTGGTAAAGAAAACGCTTTCGGCAGGCGACTTTGTCGCAACCTTTAACGGAGCTTTCTCCGTGTCAACCTCTTTCTCGTTTTTGACGGTCGGTGTAATTCGTAACTTTTCCGAGCTTGCAAGATTGATTGATAAGTACAGAGAATTCCTTGCAAGAGACGTCAAAATTCTTGACGGTGAAAAGGTTGCCGAATGTGGCGAGCCGAAAGAAATTGAACTGAAAAACGTATCATTTACCTATCCGGGCAACACATCGCCGACGCTTAATAATATTAGTCTTACTATCCGACCGAAAGAAAAAATTGCGCTTGTCGGCTATAACGGAGCCGGAAAAACAACGCTGACAAATCTTCTTTTGAGACTTTACGATGTGACCGACGGCGAAATCCTCATTGACGGCGAGGATATTCGAGATGTTACCGTTGATTCTCACAGAAATAGATTTTCCGCAGTATTTCAGGACTTTCAGCTATTCTCCGCAACGCTCGGAGAAAATGTTTCTATGGACGAAGTCTTTGATAATGACGGCGTTTCAAATGCGCTGAAATACAGCGGCTTTTCAAAGGAGATGCCAAACGGAAACGATACTGTTTTGCTTCGTGAATTTGACGACAACGGCGTGATGATGTCGGGCGGCGAAGCGCAGAAAATTGCAATCTCAAGAGCGTTTTATAAAAATTGTCCCTATGTAATTCTTGATGAACCGTCCGCAAATTTGGACCCTGTTGCAGAATATAATCTCAACCGTGCCATGATGGAGGCGGCAAAGGATAAGACGGTTGTTTTCATTTCGCACCGTTTGTCTACAACTATTAATGCAGACAGAATTTACGTTATGGAAAACGGCTCGATTATCGAACAGGGAACTCACGATGAACTGATGAAGCAGGGCGGAGCCTATGCTTATATGTTCAATCTTCAAGCTGAAAAATACAGAAAGGAGCAAGGATTATATGACTAAAAAATCAAAGCTTGCCATCATTTTGCTTGTTGCTGTTGCCGTTGTAACGGCAGGCGTTTTCGGATACGTTGCCTATAACAAAATCAATAATGATATTAACGGAAAGAATCAACCCGATATACAAAAAACGCTCGTCATTTCCGGCAACGACTATCAATACGAGGTCAGCCAATGGCTGGAAAATACAGGAATTGTTGAGTCTGCGTCCGTCTGGTCTGCGTGGATGGATAAGCATTATCCCGACCTTGTGTATATTAACGGAGAGTATAATATGCGTGCCGATATGACGTATGAAGAAATTGTCGACAAGCTCAACAATCCCGATATTTCGCATAAAATCGTAAAGGTTTGTATCCCCGAGGGAACAAATGTTATGGAGATTTCCGAGATACTTGAGGAAAACGGAATTTGCTCTGCCGATGATTTTTTGAATGAGTGTCGGGAAGCAAAAAAATATACAAACAGTTATGAATTTCTTTCTTCTGTTCCCGACACCGATATTATCGGATTTGAGCTTGAGGGCTTTTTGTTCCCTGCGACGTATGATATAGGACTTAATACCGAGGCAGAAAAGGTTGTATGCCAAATGCTTGATGCGTTTGAGGAGCATATTACGGATGATATGACTGCGTTTTGCAACGAGCATAATATGACGCTCTTTGAATTAATCACTCTTGCAAGTGTTGTTCAGGAGGAGGCGTTCGGCGTTGACTCAGCGAAAAATATTGCAAGCGTGTTTATGAATAGGCTTGAAAGGGGAATTAAGCTTCAATCCGATGTAACTTATTTTTACGCTCGTGATTTGCGTGATTCCTACGGCTTTTCGCAGGAGGTATACGATGCGTATTATACTTATCGCTGTGACGGACTTCCTGCAGGTCCTTTGACAAACAGCGGAGCGGATATTATCGAAGCAACGGTGAATTATCCCGAAACAGAATATCTCTATTTTTTCTCTGATTTGCAAAAGGAATTTCATTTTGCGAAAACGGGTGATGAATTTTTGGCACTTCAAAAGCAATATCCTTGGCAATAATTTTTAGACCACCTGCACAAAACGGGTGGTCTATTTTTGTGCGAAATGCTGATATTGAATTTATTTTTTCTGTATGGTATAATTTATATGTGAAATTATGAAAATTAAGGTGGTAATATGAAAAATATAACTAAAAGAACGATGTCTGTTATTTTAGGCTTGGTTCTTGCCGTTGCGACGCTTTGCTCGGCTTTTGTCGTTGCAAACGCTACAACGACGACTACACCGGGACCAAACCTTACGTATTCATTCGATTCCGCAACCGGAACGTTTACAATTACCGGTACGGGTGATATGTACGATTTCCGTGATACGTCGCTCGGTACAAACCGCAAAACCCCTTGGACAGACATTAAAGATCAGATTAAGACTGTCATTATCGGCGAGGGAGTAACCGGCATCGGCGACTACTCGTTTTATAACTGCACAAATCTCACAAGGGTTGAGCTTCCGTCAACGCTTAAGGAAATTCGAGGCTTCGGTGCTTCGGGCGGTGCTGTTGAATCTTCTTCAACACTGTCCTATGGCGCATTTCGTAATTGTACTTCTCTTGTCGATATCAATTTCCCTGAGGGACTTA
>CAMFQI010000224.1 GCA_945980015.1 uncultured Eubacterium sp.
ACACCTAAGCCTTCGTCGGCAGCGTCAGATGTGTATAAGAGACAGTCTTAATGCTTTGTGCTTTCGGCTTAACATATTGAAATTATATCATATTTTAAGCATAAAGAAAAGAATTATATTGTTTATTATCAGCTAACGGAAATTTGAACATCCCTCGACCTTGCAAAAAAGTATTTTTGCGCTTCGGCTAGCTTCTTGATGAAAACGGCGAATTTAAGCAGAAAAACATCCAATGCGTATAAAAGGGCATTGCCTCCCATACACATCAATCCTGTAAAAAATATCAACTACCGATAACACAAGAATTTAACAGTTGAAGATTAAAAGCAAGTTATCAATTTTTTCAAATAAGGTATTGACAATTGAGTTAGCATATGCTAATATACTGACGTTAGCGAAAGCTAACTAATATTTTTGGGCTTTGAGTTAGCGTATGCTAATTCACATATGGAGATAATTATGACATTAGTTCAGGCAATAGAAGGACAGGATTATATCATTAAGGACATCGTAAGTGATGATGAAGAATTGAAGGCATTTTTGTTTTCTCTAGGTTGCTACAGCGGAGAGACAATTACTGTTGTTTCTCGTATGAGAGGCGGATGTGTTGTTTCCATTAAAGACAGCCGATACAATATTGATAACGCTCTTGCAGATGCTATTTCTGTTTAATACGTAAATTTAATCAGTTGAAAAACTGATTTTTTTATAAAGTTCAGTTAGTCTATGCTAACTATATATTTTAGGAGGATTTTTTATGAGAATTGCATTAGCGGGAAATCCAAATTCCGGTAAAACAACAATGTACAATGCCCTAACCGGCAGAAACGAAAAGGTTGGTAACTGGGCCGGTGTAACCGTTGACAAAAGAGAGCACCAAATCAAAAGCAGCTATTACAATGGCAAAAATCAGCTTGTTGCCGTTGACCTACCCGGTGCATATTCAATGTCACCGTTCACAAGTGAGGAGTCAATTACAAGCTCGTATGTTAGACAGGAAAGTCCCGACGTAATTATCAATATCGTGGACGCAACAAATCTAAGCCGCTCATTATTCTTTACAACCCAGCTTTTAGAACTCGGTATTCCTGTTGTAGTTGCGCTTAACAAGAGCGATATAAACGAGAAAAAAGGAACAAAAATTGATGAAAAAATGCTGTCATCAAAGCTTGGATGTCCTGTAATTAAAACTGTTTCTACCTCAAATGACGGTCTAAAGGCAGTTGTTGAGGCTGCAGCTAATTCATTTGGCAAAACTCAAAAGGCTCCGTATACTCAAGCTGATATCGACTTAACCGATAAAAAAGCTGTTGAAGATGAGGATAGAAAACGTTTTGCTTTTGTCAACGGTATTGTAAAAGAGGTTGAAGCAAGAAAGGTTTTGACTAAGGACAAAAACATCAATGATAAGATTGATGCTATAGTTACTCACAAAATACTCGGCATACCGATTTTTGCCGTTGTAATGCTTTTTGTTTTCCAAATATCGCAAAAATGGGTTGGACCGTGGCTTGCAGATATTCTTGTAGGTTGGTTAGAAGCATTTCAGGAATGGGTTGGCGGACTAATGGAAAGCACCGCACCAATTCTACAGGCACTTGTTGTTGACGGTATTATCGGCGGTGTAATTGCCGTGGTAGGCTTCCTCCCGCTTGTAATGGTAATGTATTTTCTTATAGCGTTGCTTGAGGATTGCGGATATATGTCAAGAGTTGCGGTTGTACTTGACCCGATATTCAAAAAGGTTGGCTTAAGCGGTAAATCGGTTATTCCGTTTGTAATCGGTATCGGATGCAGCGTTCCGGGTATTATGGCCTGTCGCACAATTCGTAACGAGCGTGAACGCAGAGCAACGGCAATGCTGACACCATTTATGCCATGCGGTGCTAAGATTCCCGTAATTGCACTTATTGCCGGCGCATTCTTTGAGGAATCGGGCTGGATTAGTACAATCGCATACTTTACCGGCATTGTGCTGATTTTTGTCGGTGCGTTGTTGGTTAACAGAATTACCGGCTATAGAGTTAGAAAATCATTCTTTATTATCGAGCTTCCGGAGTACAAAGCGCCTTCACTTATCGGTGCATTTAAGTCAATGTGTAACCGTGGCGCTGCTTACATAAAAAAGGCGGCAACAATCATTCTTCTTTGCAATACTGTTGTTCAGATTATGCAAAGCTTTAACTGGCAGTTCAAGGTTGCTCAAAGTGCAGACCAATCAATTCTTTCAACTATATCAAGTCCGTTTGCATATGTTATCGCACCAATTGTCGGCGTTGTATCTTGGCAGCTTGCCGCAGCTGCGGTTACCGGATTTATCGCAAAGGAAAATGTAGTCGGAACTCTTGCAGTATGCTTTGTCGGACTTGAAAATCTTATCGACACACAGGAGCTTGCACTTGTCGGCTCGGGCAGTGAGGCTGCAGGTATCATCGCAATCACAAATGTTGCCGCTCTTGCATATTTAATGTTTAATCTTTATACACCGCCTTGCTTTGCCGCTATCGGTGCTATGAACAGCGAAATGAAGTCGAAAAAATGGATTTGGGGCGGTATCGGTCTTCAAATGGGAACAGGCTACACAGTAGGCTATCTCGTTTATACAATAGGCACATTGATTACAAATCCGTCATCACTGAATGTTGTTATGGCAATTTGCGGCGCAGCGGTTGTTGCTGTATTTGCAGTAACTGTTATCGGATTAATAAAGAATACGGACAAAAAGCTAAAAACAGAATATGCATTGAAATAATAAGGAGACAGAATGAATACAATTATTTCAAACATTATCGTAGTTTTAATAGTCATCGCAATTATTCTTTCTATTATAATTTATCTTGTGAAGGAAAAAAAGAAAGGGGCGACCTGTATAGGCTGCCCTTATGCAAAAAAATGCGGCGGTCATTGTTGCAATGCACACGAATTTCAACAGAAAGAAAAAGATGAAAAATAACAAATAAAAACACTTGAACGTTTAGGGCTTGCATTAATCTTTACATAATGCCGTCTGTGTGATAAACTGTAATAAAAGTTATCAAAGTGATTGACATTAAAACAGTATTGCATATGCCGTGCAAAGCCTAATCACAGAGACCGAAAACAATCTCATACATTTCTCGGCGTAACAAAAGGCTCAAGGAACAAAATTCTTGTTCCTTGAGCCTTTTGTTACGCCGAGAAATGTATGAGATTGTTTTCGGT
>CAMFQI010000225.1 GCA_945980015.1 uncultured Eubacterium sp.
CTTAGCGGTGCTAACCCTGTAATTGCGGTTGATTTGAATGAGGAACGCAGAGCCCTGGCGTTAAAATTAGGTGCAGACTATGCTTTAGATCCATCGGATAAAGATTTTGCAAAAAAAGTTAAGGAGATAACAAAGGGTAAGGGTGTTAACGCCTGCGTAGAGGTTACAGGCGTATCGGTTGCAATGAAACAGGCGTTAGAGTGCGCTTCTTGGCAGGGCAGAATTTCATTGCTTGGATGTACCCGTGTTTCAGACTGCGGAATTGATTATTATACACAAGTACACAGACCGGGTGTTAAGCTTATAGGTGCACATAATTTTGTTAGACCGAAGGTTGAATCATATCCGCATCATTGGACACATCATGATGATTGCAGAGCAATTTTAGATATGATTGAAACTGACAGAATTGATGTAAAATCAATTGTTTCAAGAGTTGTAAAACCCGAAAAAGCTCCTGAGATTTATACAGAACTTTGCAACAATAAGGACTTCCCTATGGGAACAGTTTTTGATTGGAGATAGTAACTTGAATAAAAAGCAAAAACAATATTATTTTCCTTGCTTGTTATGGCTCTCTAGGGAAGTCTTTTTCCTTGCGTAAAGATTGGTTATATCGCATTTGGTATCGATTCAAACTCGGTTGCGAATATTCTGATGTTTGCGGCAATGCGTTTTGCGCTTTGCGGTGCTTTGGTTTGTGTTTTTTGTTTTTTAAGAAGAAAAGCAATGCCCGTACCTTCGGTAAAGTCTGCTCTCAACATAGTATGGATAGGTGTCTTTGCTATTGTTTTGCATTATGCTTGTACTTATATAGGACTTTCAATGACCGTCAGTTCCAAAACCGCACTTCTTAAGCAAGCGGGAGCACATATCTATGTTTGCTTGTTTGTTCTTAGCAATTCTTTTAGGTAATGAGTCCTTCAAATTACAATATTTATTGGCATTTATTTTGATATCTTTAGGAATAGCTATAGGCCATACATCTAATGAAAAGAGGTTTGCAAATGATTAAGATAGGACAAATCGGCATCGGTCATAACCACGGTGAAGAAAAAATGAAGGCTGTTAGAAAATTTCCAGAACTTTTTGAGGTAATTGGCTTTGCTGAAGAAAATGAGGAAAGAATAAAACAGCGGGGTAATTTACAGGGTTACAAAGGCTTGCAACGGTATTCAGTTGATGAATTGATAGAAAAATGTGATGCTATTCTTATTGAAACGGATGTTTGGGATTTAACAGCCACTGCACAAAAATGTGTTGCTGCGGGTAAGCATATACATATGGATAAGCCCGGTAGCGGAACTTTGGCAGAATACAAGTGTATGCTTGATACTGCCCAGGAGAAAATGTTATTGTTCAGCTTGCATATATGTATCGTTATAACCCTGCAGTTCAAAAAACTTTTGAACTGATAAAATCAGGGAAAATTGGCGAAATCTATTCTATAAATGCTGAAATGAGTACCTATCATCCCAAGGAATATAAAAGGTGGCTTACCAATTTCGGTGGAGGAATAATGTATATTTTGGGTTGCCATTTGATTGACCTGATAGTTTATATAATGGGTAAACCCGATAAGATTACAACATTCTTAAAACACACCAATCTTGATGGCGTTGATTTTGCAGACAACAACTTGGCGGTTTTGGAATATCAGAAGGCGCTTGCACGAGTTTTTGTTTCTTCGGTTGAGGTGAATGGTTTTGGCAGACGGCAGTTTATGGTTTCAGGCAGTAAGGGCACGGTTAATATTTGCCCTATAGAGCGTCCGCTTACGATGACCTATTCTGATACCCACATAGCAGATGCCACTTATGAGGACAGAAAAATATTTATTCCGTTTGAAGACAATACTGCAACCGGCAGATACGATGAAATGATGAAAGATTTTTATGCATATATTAAGGGAACAAAAGAAAATCCTTTTACTTACGAACACGAATATGCTCTTCAAGAGGTATTAAGCGAAATTATAGGTGGTGTGAAAATTTATAGCAAGAATATTGATTAAAAACGGCAGAGTTTTGGGACGGTGAAAAATTCTTTTTAGCCGATGTGCTACCCGAAGGAAAAGTAATGATTAAGAGTGAAAAAAATATATCAGATTATGCAGATTTTGCAGTTACAGAAAACGGCTTCAAAAATACGCAAAAAAGCAATAGGAATTAAAGTGTATTTTAGAGATTAGAGGTTGATTTATGAAGAACCTTTACTTATTGGTAATTCTATTTGGTGCAAATATATTAGCTGAAAAAAATATTGAAAGGTTGGATTTAGAATGAAAAAGGTAGCGTTTATTACAGGAGCCGGTGGATATATCGGAAGCGAAACCGCTTTAACACTCGCCAAAGCAGGCATTCGTGTTGCGGTATGTGATATAAATGAGGAAACAATCAAACAAACGCTTGGTTGTATCGCCGAGATTGGCGGAACAGCAAGAGGATACGTTATCGACGTAACCGATTCCAAAAATGTAGATAGTGTTGTCGACGCTATCGTAAACGATTTTGGACGATTGGATATTATGGTACATATTGCCGGCGGCAGTGCAAGAATTGCAGGACCGAATGCAAAATATCTTCCTCTCGTGGAGCAGGAGGATTATGTAATTGACCGCGTTTTGAAGGTTAATTTATACGGAGCTTTTTATGCCAGCCGTGCTGCTGCAAGAGTTATGATTAAGCAGGGTGAAGGCGGTAAAATTATCAATTTTTCCTCTGCGGTTGGTATCAACGGCTTGGTTGGTTGTTGCGACTATGCGGCATCAAAAGGAGGGATTATTTCCCTCACAAAATCACTTGCAAAGGAACTCGGACCTTACAAAATCAATGTAAACAGCGTAGCACCTGGCATTGTAATGCGTCCGGAAGAAAACGGTAATACCGACCGAGCATTAAAAACCAATTTTCTCGGAGAGAAATGCACTGCAGAGGATATTGCCAATTTAGTTGAGTTTTTAGTTTCCGATAAAGCAAAATTTATTACCGGACAAACCTATGTTATTGATGGCGGCAGAACACTATCTATGAAAGGAACAGATTGACATGAAAGCAATGCTTGTAGATGAAAATAAAAATCTTGTATGGTCGGATGTGGCGGATCCGATTATTAAAGAGGACGAGGTTCTTGTTAAAATTTACGCCGCTGCATTAAATAGAGCAGATTTATTACTGTCTCTTATACACATCTGACGCT
>CAMFQI010000226.1 GCA_945980015.1 uncultured Eubacterium sp.
CCGGTATGCCGAACTGCGTTGCTTATGTCTACGGCAGAGTGTACGAAATGAACGGTGAAAAGCCGCTTATCACTCACGGTGACGCAAGCGAATGGTTTTTCATCAACAAAAACGGCGGCTACTATGAATACGGCAATCAGCCGAAGCTCGGCGCAGTTGCGTGCTGGAGCAACCACGTTGCAGTTGTTGAAAGAATTAACTCCGACGGCAGCGTAACATTTTCCGAATCCCATTGGGGAGGAAGATACTTTAACACCGTAACTTATTCAAATGTGTACGACCACTACGGTCAAAGATTTTACGGCTACATCTACACCTATAACGAGGGCGTTTCCCGTGAGCTTCAAAACAAGCTGCTCAATGCCGGAAGCGAAAAAGCAAATCAGTACAAAACAGAAAAAGCACAGGCTATTGATGTAAGCAATCAGTTCACGCTTGCAAAAATGGATATTACATCAAGAGACGAGCTTCAAAACGTGAAGGCTGCCGTGCCTCTGCTTCAAAACAGATTGAATTCATAACTCGAACAACTATATATTAAACACAAAAGTCATAACGAAGGTTTCAAACAGAAACAATCGTTATGACATTTTGTATTTTTAATATCAAAAATGCAAATATTGACATTATAAAACAATATGATATAATATTTTTTGAGCTTAGGATCTATTTTATTAGAGCCTTAGTTCCGGGAGTTACCATAACGGTAGGTGGTTTGCCCTTCTTTCGAGAGGGCGTTCGTTTCTGCCCTCTTAGTTTTCAACAAGGAGGGCGATAAGATGTATTTAACAGTAACTGAATTATTTTTATTCGTTAGTTTACTTATTTCTCTTATTTCACTTTTTGTAACGATTTATAATCACAAAAAGTAAAAGAAACAACCACCCATATCGCACTTAGGGTGGTTGTTTTCTAACCATCTAAGGGCAAACCGTCTATCGGTAGCTCCTTGTATCTTTATTATATACAAAATTAATTTGATTGTCAACATTATAATTTTTGCTATTTTAACGCTTTAATTACTTTGTTTATCAGCCTGTCGTCATAAAGCTTGTTGCCGGGAGTGTGAATAATTTTGTCAAGCTCGTCAATATCGTTTATTACACAATCGTCGTCAACAGGATGCTCTACCGCAATCTTGTAAAATCTTCGCTTAATTTTCGGTGCAAGGTGTACCCCTGCACCGATTTTTTGCTTATATGTTCCAAATGATGTCAATTTTATCACTTGTTGCATAGATTTTTTTGATTACTGCATTTGCAAGCTCTCGCTTTCTCTCAAAGGGCAGTTCGTCGAATCTGTCAAAATCGCAGATAATTTTTTCGTTTGCCGAATATCTGTTTTCGCCCAGGCGTTGAATTTCTGCCTGTAATTGCAGTTTTTCACTGTGGAGCCGTTCAACATTTTCGTTGATGTATGCCATTACCGTTTCGCTTGCGCCTGCAACATTTTTAACCGTTTCGCCTATTTCATTGTCTATTGCAATTTGCCGTGCCTTCAGCTCCTCTATTTTAGGATTGTTAGCAGTAGCACCTGCAACCTCAATCACCTTGAAATCGGCTAACTTTTCCTTGACCTTCTGCAATATGAAATCTTCAAACTCATCTGCGTGAATTACACCGCATCCACAGCAGAGATTGTCATTCATCTTGTGGGAGCAGAGAAAGTAACTGTAATTTTTCTTAAGATAATTCTTTCTCACAAGGGCGTATCCGCAGTTTCCGCACTTAACAAGTCCTGCAAGCCAAGTGTTTTTCGCTTTGGGATTGCGTTTAATCTGCTGTTGGTCAAGGGCCCTTTCTCTGCATCTTATGAACAGATCGGAGTCGATAAAACCCTCGTGAGGAGCGATTACCAAAATTCCGTTTGAAAGGTCTGTCTGCTTTCTCGTTTTCTTATCGCCGGTGTAAAGATAGCAACCGTTTGTGCCGATGAAATCCTCGGGCGGATTGATTATCTTAACACCCTTTGACTTGAAGAAATTATATACATTTATGTCCGCCTTTACATAAACGGGATTTTTTATAAAGTCCTGAACCCTTGCTCTTGTTACAGTTCTGTTTCGCCTGCATTCCGGTGGCATATCACGAACCGCCCTGGCAATGTCCTCGTTGGAGTAATTCACATCTGCGTACATTTCAAAAATCCTTTTGACCAGCTCAGCCTCCTCGGGTACCTGCTCGTACATAGAGGTTTTAATTCCGTCAATGGTTAAATCAACCTTTTTGAAGCCAACGGGAACGGGACCTCCCATATAAAAGCCCTTTTGACTGCGTGAGATGTAGTTGTCCTTAACTCGCTGTTGCGTGGTTTCTCGCTCAAGCTGAGCAAAGGTTATGCAGATGTTCAGCATTGCTCTGCCCATAGGAGTGCTTGTGTCAAACTTTTCCGTTGCCGATGAAAATTCAACACCCAGCTTTGTGAAGATATCCATCATATTTGAGAAGTCAAGAATGCTACGGCTGATTCTGTCGAGCTTGTAAACAATAACCTTTGTTATTCCTTTTCGCCCTGTTTTGATGTCCTGCATCATTCTTTGAAATTCGGGACGGTTTGTATTTTTACCGCTAAAGCCTTTGTCCTTATATACTAAAAATGCCTCACCTCTTGCCTCGTAGGTACACATTTCAATCTGTGATTCGATTGAAATGCTGTCCTCTTTTTCTACCGATTGTCGAGCATAAATTGCAATCATAAGAATTCTTCCTTTCCTATGACCGATAACTCAACATCAATATATACGAAGCCTTTTGAAAAGTCCAGCCTAATTTTCATTCCTACCAAACGCCTTTGCAAGAATATTTTTAACAGTCATTTGGTTTAGCTCAATTTCGTCTTTAGTGAGGCTCGGGGAGTATTCGCAAACTTTGGTTTTGCCTTTACCGAAATCAATCTCATAGCATGCGATTAACCTTTTATTGATAACAGGTCTATCCATAAAGCACACTCCCCTCATACAAATTTATATTGTAAGGACAAGGTGTGTTATTCAGTTTTTTGTAGTAGCGAGGCATAGGCCTCACCTGTTGCTATATGTTTTCTATACGCACCCCTCTCTTTAGACCTCAACCAACGCCGAAGCCTTTACTGAAATGTTTTTTGCTATCATAATTAAATTTCCTTTCTGCCCGGTCGGTATCTCAACCAACCGGGACTTTTTATTATCCTTTTTGAATTCTTACTGCACTGTCAA
>CAMFQI010000227.1 GCA_945980015.1 uncultured Eubacterium sp.
TTATTCTCATCCTTATGTGCTGCGGTGGTTTCGGCGGCGACAACGGTTGCGGCGGCTGTGGCTGTAACTAACGTATGATAAAGGCGTAGTTAAATAAAAATATGCCGTTGGCGAGAAATCGTCAACGGCTTTTTATTTAGTTTATGAAGCGAGTTCACCGACGAGCATCATAAAGTCGCCGATTTGAACGCCGAATTCGGGACCGCCGTCCATAATAAGCTGCTGATTAGCAGTCATTTGGAACATATCGCCCGTGCCCATCAAAATCATAAGTGCTGATTTTGGGCAGTCGAATTTCATATTGAAGAACGGCTTTGCTCTCTTATACTCTCCTCTGCCGGCTCTCGACTTACCTGCCTTAACACGCATATAGGCGGTACATTCAGGGTGTCCGATAACCTCCCACTGATAGCAACGGTCAGGCGACTTCATTGCCCATTCATGAATTGCCGGATGACCGAGCTTGTTAAGCTGAGATATACCCGATGAAAGAAGATAGAAGTAGAGCTTACAGAGAAGCACGGCTGTTTCATCGTCTACGCCCTCAGGGTCTTTAATACCCAAAAGCGCAGACATCTTCAAAAGCACCTGCATAAACTTCAAGAATTTTCCGAGATTCTTTATTTTTAAGGCAGGAAGAAGATTGAGTACCTTGCCCTTCATAAAGTCGTTCATATTTTCCATTGACGAGAAAGCAAGCTCTGCGTCAATTTTTTCCTGTCCGAGATACTCACCGAGCTTTACAGTCCATTCACCGTTTTCAATAATGAAGTGAATAGCCTCCTTATCCTCGGCATTTACCTTTGCGGAAACCTGATAAATCGCATTAACGCCCTCAAATTTTTTCTTCAATTCGGGAACATCGTTTGCAATAGTCTTCAGCAGCGGCAATGCGCCTGCCATAAAGACCTTATTAGTGTAGCGAGTCTCATCGCTTGGCATAATAATGCACTCCTTTCAAGTAAGATAATATTTGGGGTTTATTCGTTAGAATTCATCGTCCCAAGCATCGTCTGCCTCAAAGTCAGCGTGCATCATTTCCTGAATTGTTTCTGCGATACCGTTTGCATCAATCTTAGCCATAGCAAGCAAATCCTCCTGCAAGCCGATGGTTGAGAAAGCGTCCTGATGGCCGAGCATCTTAAATGCACAAGCCTTACCCGACGAAGCAACAACCTCTGCAACGGCTGAGCCTAAGCCACCCATAACCTCGTGGTCTTCGACGGTGATAATACGACGTGTGTCGCAAATAGCAGACATAATAGCATCTTTATCGATAGGCTTAATTGTGTGCATATTAAGAACACGAACGGACAAGCCACCGTCGGAAGCCGCAATACGAGCAGCCTGCATAGCCTCAAATACACATGAGCCGCAGGCAATAACGGTAATATCGGTACCGTCGTTCATAAGAGTTGCCTTATTCCACTCAAACTTGCAGTCGTCAACATTCTTATAGATAACCTGGTCGAAGCCACGGTTGATACGAATATAAACAGGACCCTCGATATCGTAAGCCGCCTTTACAGCGTGATATGTTTCAGCGCCGTCGCAGGGACAGATAACGGTCATATGAGGAAGAGTTCTCATACAAGCCATATCAATAAGTGAATGGTGAGTTGAACCTGCCTGACCGAATGAAGTACCGGCATGGGTAGCAATTATCTTAACAGGAACGTTCTGATAGCAGATATCAGTATGAATTTGGTCAAGCGAACGAGCCGCAGTAAAGATAGCAAAAGTAGAAGCAAACGGAATTAAGCCGTTCTTTGCCATACCTGCCGCAACACCGAAAAGGTTTTGCTCTGCAATACCTACGTTGAAAAATCTATCCGGGAACTGCTCGCCGAACATACCGATTTTAGTTGATTTAGCAAGGTCGGCAGTAAGGGCAACAACGTCCTTATGCTCTTCACCAAGCTCACAAAGTGCAATACCGTAGCACTCAGCAGTTGACAGCTTTGTGGTATCTGTCATTGTATAAGCCATTCCACCCATAATTATGCCTCCTTTTCTGCAACAGCAAGACGCTGAGCCAAATATTTATCTAATGATGCATTAGCTTTTGCAAGCTTATCATCGTCAAGTGAGCCGTAATGCCACTTGTAATCATCCTGCATAAAGTCTACACCGGCACCCTTATATGTATCCATTACGATTGCGGTCGGCTTGTCGCCGCCGTCCTGATGATTCTTGATAGCGGCTTCAATAGCGTCGTTGAGCTGCTTCATATTATGGCCGTCAACTCTATGAACGATAAAGCCGAATGCTTCAAACTTCTTGTCGAGAGGTTCAACCTTCATTTCATCGTCAACACGACCGTCAATCATACACTTGTTTGCATCGGCAAAAACAACAACGTTTGAAAGCTTAAATTGAGCAGCAGACATTGCAGCCTCCCAGTTTGAGCCCTCGTTAAGCTCGCCGTCGCCTGTAAGAACATAGTTCATATAGTCAATACCGTTTACTCTGCCTGCAAGCGCAAAGCCTACTGCAAGAGAGAGACCGTGACCGAGTGAGCCTGTTGAACAGTCAACGCCCTTTACCTTATTGCAGTCAAGGTGCATACCGATTTTTGCGCCTGTGAGATTAAAGATTTTAAGCTCACTTTCGGGCATAAAGCCGAGGTCTACCAAAATCGGAGCATAACCTACTGCACAATGTCCCTTTGAGAGAATAAATCTGTCTCTGTCGGGCATATTGGGATTTTGTGGGTCAATTTTCATAAAACGGTGATAAAGGATTGTCATACAATCCATAGCGGATAACGATCCGCCTACGTGTCCTGAGCCGCCCCAAACAGCAGTTTGTAAGCAATAACGTCTTAAATAGTCTGCTTTCTTTTCAAGACGTATCCATTCTGCTTTGTCGAACGGAACGAAATTAGCTGGCATAAAAATACCCCTTTCAGATTTTATATTGTTAAATAATTACTCCAAATTATTTAAGTCCGAGTTCAGGATGTCTTGCGGCAACAACGCCGAAAGCGTCCTCTGCAATGTCAACGGCGAGCTTGATATCCTCGTCGGTCACTGCGGCATTTATAAAGTGGTTATGGTGAGAAGCGAGGAACAAGCCACGGCTTACGCACTCTGCAATCCACTCCTGATGAAGCATAAGGCTGTCGTCATTTGCTATACGAAGATAGAACAATGCAGGCTCAC
>CAMFQI010000228.1 GCA_945980015.1 uncultured Eubacterium sp.
TCGGTATTATTATCGGTATTACCTCGGTTATTATGATTGTCGGCGCAGGTACAGGTGTTAGAGACTATATCGTCGGACTTATCGAGGATATGGGCTCAAATGCAGTTCTTGTCAGCGTTGATACAACGCAGGCTTCCGATAACGACTACATAACCCTTGAGGATGTCGAAAATATAAAAACCAAGGTTTCGGGCGTTGACCGTTGCTCGCCTATGCTTATGGGCTTCGGCCAGGCAACTATCGACAAAACCGCTACCGAAGCAACCGTTATGATGGTCGGTGTAAACTCCGACGTTCAGTTCGCTATGACAAACACCTGTGAATACGGTAGATTCTTTACCGATGAGGAATATGCCGCTAATGCTCCTATTGCAGTAATGGGACTTGAATCTGCAAAAAATGTTTTTGGATTTGAGGATGCAACCGGCGAGAGCATAACCGTTTCTTCGTCGGGTAAGTCAATGAAGATTAAGGTTTGCGGCGTTGCAAATATCGACGCAATGGCAAACTCACTCGGAGGCGGCGGAAACATCGGTCAGATGTTCCAAAGCGGCTCGGATAAGCCGGTAATCGCTTTGTTTTTGCCGTGTACAACGCTTACTCAAATTACAGGCGCAAGCTCCAATCTTTCAAGTGTGTTTGTAATTGCCGAGGAGGGTGCAGACTATGATGCAGTCGGAAATGCGGCTGTAAACTATCTTAAGGCTGCTCACGGCAACTATTCAAAGGGTATGTATACCGCTCAAAATATGGCGACATATATTGAAATAGTCGACATTATTATGCAGGTTCTTACAGCTTTTATTGCTTGTGTCGGTGCAATTTCGTTGCTTGTAGGCGGTATCGGTGTTATGAATATTATGCTCGTTTCCGTAACCGAGCGTACAAGGGAAATCGGTATACGAAAATCTCTCGGTGCAAAAACAAGAGTTATTACAATGCAGTTCCTAACCGAGTCGATTATCCTTTGCTTAATCGGTGGTATAATCGGTGTTGTATTGGGAATTTCGGGAGCATTTGCGGCGTGTGCCGTGATTGATATTCAGCCGAAAATCAGCGTATGGCTTGTGCTTCTGGCGTTACTGTTCTCGTCAGGCGTTGGATTGTTCTTCGGAATTTATCCTGCACGTAAGGCGGCACAGCTCAGCCCGATTGACGCACTTAGAAGTGAATAGTTAAATTGCAAAGTGCTACCTCTCTTTTCAGGGAGGTAGTTTTTTGTTTTATCAAAATTAAAACGGCTCGGAAATTTCCGAGCCGTTTGTTTTATTTATGTAGCTATTACTTTTCAGCGTACTTGTCTTCGCCCTTTGACCAGCTATACATAGCTCTGATGCTTTCACCAACTTCTTCAAGCTGATGTGAAGCCTCAAGCTCTCTTGTTGCCTTGAAGTGAGCCCAGCCGTTGTTAGCCTCTGTGATGAACTTAGAAGCAAATGTACCGTCCTGAATTTCGCTGAGAATCTTCTTCATTTCCTTCTTTGTTTCTTCTGTAATCAATCTCTTGCCTGTTTCGTAATCACCGAATTCAGCAGTGTTAGAAATTGAATATCTCATCTTTGAGAAGCCGCCTGAGTAGATAAGGTCAACGATGAGCTTCATCTCGTGAATACACTCAAAGTATGCATTTCTCGGGTCGTAGCCTGCTTCAACAAGTGTTTCAAAGCCTGCCTTCATAAGAGCTGTTACACCGCCGCAAAGTACAGCCTGCTCACCGAAGAGGTCAGTCTCTGTTTCACACTTAAAGGTTGTTTCAAGGATTGCAGCTCTTGCACCGCCGATACCTGCACCGTAAGCAAGTGCTGTATCAAGGCAATGACCTGTTGCGTCCTGATATACTGCAACAAGACAAGGAGTACCTTTGCCCTCTTTGTATTCACTTCTTACTGTGTGACCCGGAGCCTTCGGAGCAATCATAAATACGTCAACATTTGACGGAGGTACGATTTGCTTGAAGTGGATGTTGAAGCCGTGTGCGAATGCAAGTGCCTTGCCCTCTGTAAGGTTCGGAGCAATGTCGTTCTTGTAGATAGCAGCCTGCTTCTCGTCAGGTGTAAGAACCATAATTATGTCGGCAGCCTTAACTGCTTCGGCAGTTGTCATTACCTTAAGACCGAGGCTTTCAACGTGTGCCCATGATTTTGAGCCCTCGTAAAGACCTACGATTACATTTACGCCGCTCTCGTGAAGATTGAGTGCGTGTGCGTGTCCCTGTGAACCAAAGCCGATGATAGCAACTGTCTTGCCGTCAAGTACGCCGAGGTTACAATCTGATTCATAAAAGATTTTAGCTTGTGCCATTTTTATTTCCTCCATAATATTTTATCAGTTGTCTAACAATGGCGAATTAATTATTGCCAAGTGATACTGATTTGTTATTTATTCACATTATATATTGTCTGTTGTCTAATGTCAAGCATTATTTGAAAAAATTATAATCCTTCGATTGCGTGAAGAATATGAAGCCTCATTGCAGTTCGTGCTCCGTCGGCGTTTCTCGCCTTCAAAAATTCCATAATCAGCCTGTCGTCGTTTAGATTATCCTTGCTCACGTTGTCGTCCTTTTGCATAACCAAAACGCCTTTTTTTATGGCGTTGAAGATTATCGGCATAAATTGTTTAACAAAGGCGTTGTGAGTAGCGTTTGCAATGCTTTCGTGGAATTTCTGCTCCTCGTAGGTTCTGTCCTCGCCGCTTAAAATCTTTTGTTCAACTGCCTCACCGTATTTGCAAATTATTTCGATTTCCTCGTCGGTCGCCCTTTGAGCCGCATAGTAAGCGCAGTCCGGCTCAAACATCAAACGCATTTCAAACAAATCGTCAAGCCCCGAGCTTATTTCACCGAGGTCGCCTGTTTCGATAAATGTGTTTGCGGTTACGAACGTGCCTTTTCCTCGTTTGATTTCAAGTATGCCGCCGAGAGTCAGTATTCTTATTGCTTCTCGCAGGGTAGCACGGCTGATGCCAAGCTCGTTTGCAAGCTCGTTTTCGTTGGGCAGCTTGTCGCCGACCTTAAAGCGATTTTCGTTTTCTATCATTGCACGTATTCTTTTTGCAGTTATATCCGATAGCTTTTTCGTTTCCATAATCCACCTCACTGTTTTGATAATATTATCATATTGTCTGCTGAATGTCAATAGTTGTCAGACAT
>CAMFQI010000229.1 GCA_945980015.1 uncultured Eubacterium sp.
TTTTTTGGCGAGTATGCAAAAAACGGCTCATTCCCCGAATGGTGCTACAAAAAGCGCAGTAAGTTCTTTTCGTTTATAGGCAGAAACAGTCTTTGGTTTTATGTCGGACATCAGGCCGTTTTGTATGCGCTTCTTTACGCCGTTTTGGGAATATTGACGCTTTATTATAAAACAAAATTGTAAAAATACAGATATGAAATATTGAGGAAAAATCTATGAGAATGAGACATAAGAAAAATCTTGAAACACGACTTGACGCAGTTTCCGAGTACCTTATTACTCTGAGAAACGAAAGCCTGAATTTTAACGATGTCAAAAATGAAAAGCATACGCTTGATTTTTATGAGCTTTTCGGAAACTATAACCCAGTGTACCTGGAGGTCGGCTGCGGTATGGGTACCTTTGCCGTAACCTACGCCGAGCAAAATCCCGATATCAATATGCTCTGCGTTGAAAAGGTGAGGGATGTAATATGTACCGCCTGCGAAAAGGCAAAGGCAAGGAAGCTTAAAAATATAAAATTCCTTGATTGTTCGGCAGAGTATCTTCCGTCATATATTCCTGCAAACAGTATCGGCGCAATATTTCTCAATTTCTCCTGCCCGTATCCGAAAAAAAGCCATGCCTGTCACCGTTTGACGAGTGATAGATTTTTGGGCATTTACAGGGAAATTATGAAGCCTGACGCCGCAATATTTCAAAAGACCGATAATATGCATTTCTTTGAATTTTCGATTGAAAGCTTCAGCAAAAACGACTTTGTGCTTTCAAATATTTCTCTGGATTTGCACAACAGCGATTTCGAGGGCAATATCGTGACCGAATATGAGGCTCGCTTCAGCTCGCAGGGCTTTCCGATTTACCGCCTTGAAGCGCGGCTTAAATAAAATCTTACATTACCGCCTTGATTTTTTAAGGCGGCTTTATTTTTTTGTTGACTTTTTCATATAATGTGGTATAATACAAATGAACATATGAATGATTGTTCATATGTTAAAATGAAATAAAGGGAGTATCATTATGAAAAAGACATATAATATTGAGGTTGACTGCGCAAATTGTGCTTCAAAAATGGAGCAGGCGGCGAATAAGGTGGACGGCGTAAAAAATGCGAGCATAAATTTTATGCTGCTAAAAATGTACGTTGAATTTGAGGAAAATGTCGACGAAAAGAAGACTATGAAAAGCGTTCTTAAGGCATGCAGAAAAATTGAACGTGACTGCGATATTGAATTTTAGGTGAGTGCTATGACGAAAAAGCAACAAAAAATGCTCATTAGAATTATTATTTCTGCTGTATTGCTTTTAGGCTTGACGGTTTTTGAGCATTTTGTAAGTATTGATTATGCAATATTGAGGACTGCCTTGTATCTCGTGCCGTATTTTATAATCGGCTATGACATTTTGATTGACGCAGTCAGGGGAATAATTAACCGTCAGCCGTTTGATGAAAACTTTTTGATGGCGGTTGCAAGCGTCGGTGCAATAGCGATTGCAATTTACGACAACGGCTCATACAGTGAGGGCGTTTTGGTGGTTTTGCTTTACCAAATAGGCGAGCTTTTCCAAAGCGTTGCTGTCGGAAAAAGTCGAAGAAATATTGCCAAGCTGATGGATATTCGTCCCGACTATGCAAATGTTGAGCTTGACGGCGTTATTACGAGCGTAGACCCGCAAAGCGTGGAAATCGGCTCGGTCATTGTTGTAAGCGCAGGCGAAAAAATAGCCATTGACGGAACGGTTATCGACGGAAAAACCTCGCTTGATACATCTGCATTGACGGGCGAAGCGTTGCCTAAAGAGGTTGGGGTCGGCGACAGTGTACTGAGCGGCTGCATTAACTTGAGCGGCACAATCCGTATAAAAACAGAAAAGCTTTTCGGACAGTCCACCGTTTCAAAAATTCTTGAGCTGGTCGAAAGCTCTGCTTCAAAAAAGGCAAAAAGCGAGCAGTTTATAACAAAATTTGCTCGTTACTATACACCGAGTGTCTGCGCACTTTCTTTTGCAATCGGTGTTCTTGTTCCTCTCGTGCTTATGATGACGGGTAACAGCGCAGAGTGGTCGAAATGGATTTACCGTGCGCTGACATTTCTTGTAATCAGCTGTCCGTGTGCGCTTGTTATTTCCGTTCCTCTCAGCTTCTTTGCAGGTATAGGCGGCGCAACGAAATCGGGAATTCTCATTAAAGGCTCAAATTATATCGAAACTCTGTCAAAAGTAAAAACCGTTATTTTCGATAAAACGGGAACGCTGACAAGAGGCGTTTTTGAGGTTAAAAGAATAAAAGCAGAAAACGGCTTTACTGAGGATAGTCTAATCGAATACTGTGCTCATGCCGAGGCTTATTCGTCCCACCCGATTGCAAGGTCGCTTGTTGAAGCCTACGCCGAAGAAATTGATTTTTCGAGGATTGCAGAGGTTGAGGAAATCGGCGGAAACGGAGTTAAGGCAGTTGTTGACGGTAAAACGGTCATTGTCGGAAATAAACGCTTGATGAACAAAATGAAAATTGAATATTCCGATTGCTTAGATTCCGGTACTGTTGTGTATGCCGCAGTAAACGGCGAGTATGCGGGAAGCATTGTAATAGGTGATGTCATTAAGCAAAGCAGTAAAATTGCGTTGCAAGCACTTAAAAGGCTCGGCGTATCAAAAACGGTTATGCTCACCGGTGACAATGAAATTATAGCAAAATCTGTTGCAAATGAGTTGAAGCTCGACGAGGTTCATTTTGAGCTTTTGCCGGATGATAAGGTAAGAATAACCGAGAGTATTTTGGAGAAGTCCGCAAAGGGCGAAAGAGTTGCCTTTGTAGGAGACGGAATTAACGACGCACCTGTCTTAACACGTGCCGATATAGGAATTGCCATGGGTGGCGTCGGCTCTGATGCCGCAGTTGAATCGGCTGATGTTGTGATTATGGACGACGATATAACAAAAATACCCAAGGCAATAAAAATAAGCCGAAAGTGTATGAGAATTGTTTATGAAAATATCTATTTCGCATTGGGTGTAAAGGCGCTTTGCCTTGTATTAGGTGCGCTTGGTATTGCTGATATGTGGCTTGCCGTGTTTGCCGACGTCGGAGTCATGATTATCGCAGTGCTCAATTCAATTCGCAGTCTGAACCTGTCTCTTATACA
>CAMFQI010000230.1 GCA_945980015.1 uncultured Eubacterium sp.
ATTTTCAATATTGCAAATAATAATATTTTGAGATATAATTATTATGATTAAATTTTTGTATTAGGGTGAGTGTATGAAATATAAGCTTACAGGCAACGAAGCAGAGGTTTACGTCTTGCAGGAGGGTGCAATGCTTACATCGTTAATCAAAAACGGTACTGAGTATTTATGGCAGGGCGACAGCGAGCATTGGTCGGGTCAGGCTCCCGTTTGCTTCCCTATCAACGGAGTGTTGCCGAATGACGAGGGCTATGCCTTTGGTAAAAAATGCTCAATGAAGCGTCACGGTATTGCAAGAATAAATCCGTTTGAGGTTAAAGAACAGTTTGACAATTCCATTACCTTTATTCAAAAATCAAGTGAAAAAACGAGGGAGCAATTCCCTTTTGACTACATTCTAGAAATAAAGTACACGCTGATTGAATCAACCGTTACAACCGAATACACGATAATCAACACAGGGGATGAAAAAATGCCTTTTGTTATCGGCGGTCATCCGGCGTTCAACTGTCCGCTTGACAATAACGAAGTCTTTGAGGATTACAAGGTTGTTTTTGACAGAGAAGTAACTCAACAGGCACTTCGACCTAATCACGAAACAGGTCTTGTTGACATAAGCGAGCGTTTTGAGGTTATGAGCTCGAAGGACAGTATAAATATGAAGCACGAGCTGTTTGAGGAAAATGACGCAATGATTTTTGACAACATTGAGTCTAAATGCGCAACGCTTATCGGTAAAAACGGCAAGGGCATAAAAATCGAATATCAGGATATGGACAACCTGCTCATTTGGTCTGCGTGCAACAACGCCGACTTCGTTGCACTTGAGCCGTGGAGCGGAATATCAAGCTGCTCAGACGAGACAAACGAAATTGAGAAAAAACGAGGAATGACAATACTTGAGCCAAACTGCAAGGCAGAGTTCAAGTTCAAAATCACAATGATTTAATAAAGGAGAGCAAATGAATTACGGAATGTTCAGAGTGGCAAGCGCAAGCTTAAAAATAAAGGTTGCAAACCCCTCTTATAACGCAAGCGAAATCAAAAACGTAATTGACGCCGCAATAAAAAAGCACGTCAGATTGTTGGTTACTCCCGAGCTTTCAATAACCGGCTACACATGTGCGGATTTGTTTTTCAGCGATGATTTATACAATCAGGCTTTAGCGTCATTGCACGATATCGTAAGCTACACAAAAGACGAAAACATCGTTGTAGTTGTCGGTATGCCTGTTAGGTTTTACAACAGCCTTTACAACTGTGCAGTTGTTATATTCAACGGCGAAATCAAGGGCGTTGTGCCGAAGGCAAACATACCTAATTACAGTGAGTTCTACGAGAAAAGATGGTTTGCTTCGGGCAAGCAGTTTGAATGTTGTCAGCCGATTAACCTTGCGGGATATGAAACTAAAATCGGAAATCAAATTTTTGATTTAGGAGGCGGCGCGGTTCTCGGTATAGAAATATGCGAGGATTTATGGGTTAGCAATCCGCCGAGCAGTGAGCTTTGTCTTCACGGTGCTAACATAATAGTTAATCCTTCGGCAAGCGACGAATATGTATCAAAGGCAAAATACAGATACGACCTTGTTTCAAATCAATCGGCACGCTGTATGTGTTCATACATTTACTCAAGCGCAGGAGTTACTGAAAGCACAACAGACCTTGTTTTTAGCGGTGCTACGCTGATTTGCGAAAACGGTACAATGCTTGCGTGCGGCAAGAGATTCAGCCGTAAAAACGAAATTATCATTGCAGACGTTGACATTGAAAAGCTCAATACAATCAGGCAAAAGGACACGTCCTTTAATAATATTTCAAACGAAATCGGATTTTCAAGGATAAATGTTTATAACGAAGAAAACGATTTGAAGTTCAGATACGTTGACGCATATCCGTTTATTCCGTCAAACAGAGACGAAATTAAGGAAAGATGCGAGGAAATATTTGCCATACAATCAAGCGGTCTTGCAAAAAGGCTTGAGCACGTATCATCTCAAGGATGCGTTATCGGTATCAGCGGTGGTCTTGACAGTACGCTCGCACTTCTTGTCAGCGTTGAGGCTATGAAGCTTCTCAACAAGCCGGTTGAAAATATTTTGGGAATAACAATGCCAGGCTTCGGCACTACAGACAGGACATATAACAACGCAATTATGCTTATGAAATCACTCGGTGTAACCATTAAGGAAATCAGCATAAAGGACGCCTGTCTACAGCATTTCAGCGACATCGGTCACGACGAAGGCACAAAGGATATAACTTACGAAAACACTCAGGCAAGAGAACGCACTCAAATTCTTTTTGATATGGCGAACAAGCACAATTGTCTTTTGGTCGGAACGGGAGATTTATCCGAGCTTGCTATGGGCTGGTGCACATATAACGGCGACCATATGAGTATGTACGCAGTTAACTGCTCGGTACCGAAAACACTTGTTAGATATCTTGTTGATTATGTTGCTTCGATAAGTGATGAGGGCACAGCAGAGATACTTTACGACATACTAGACACTCCGGTATCGCCCGAATTATTACCTCCCGACAGCAACGGACAAATCGCACAGAAGACAGAGGACAACATAGGACCCTACGAGCTTCACGACTTTTTCCTTTACAATTTTGTACGCTTCGGCTTCGGTAAGGAAAAGCTTTCGGCACTTGCAGAAAAGGCATTTGCGAACACCTACGACAGAAAAACAATAGACAAATGGCTAAAGGTGTTCCTAAAACGATTTTTCATCAGTCAGTTCAAGCGAAGCTGTATTCCCGACGGTCCGAAGGTCGGGTCGGTATCACTCTCGCCGAGAGGAGACTGGCGTATGCCCAGCGACGCAGATATGCGTTCATTTATATAACATTAACGGGACAGTCTCAAAAAGGCTGTCCCGTCAGACTGTCGATAAAGTGGGCTGAAACACGCCTTATAAATTTAACAAACCGAATTGTGCCTCTTTTGTGTAAAGGGAGGTGGCAGTACATTGCACTTACGGAGGAATTGTAAAAGTGGCTTAGACATCGAATCTAAGCCACTTTTGGCGTTTTTCGCCTTTTGCTCGGTCGAGGTACCCTCGTACATCTTCCCTCCCAAAATGCGAAATTCAGCTCCATTTCTCAACAGTCTACCAGCGTGTCGAAATTTA
>CAMFQI010000231.1 GCA_945980015.1 uncultured Eubacterium sp.
TAAGGTGAGGCGATGTGGCTAAGCCCTGCTCGCTCGGCAGAAAAATACTGCTGATTACAATTCGTGTGTCGGGTATTTTCTCCTGGAAATTTTTAATCAGAGAGGTGTAAAATGTTATAAAATTATCTATATATTCCTGAGACGAACCGCCGACATGATTTTCGCCGTAATGAAGAATCAGAGTTTTCGGATGATAGGCAATGATACTGTCGGAGAGCGAATCAAGCACATACAAAGAAGCGTTGACCTTTCCCATTGTATTTTCGCTGTTCAGAATGTTATATAGCGACAAAGCTTCAATAAGCGAATCTCCGACGATAAGAGTATCCTGAAAGATTTTTGAATAGTCGGTTTCGCCGTTTTGAACCTTTTGCAAAATCTCATCGGCAGAATACCGGCTCGGATTTGCAATAAGTCCCGATGTGTTTCCGGTCAGGCCGTCCGATGTATTTTTTTCGGTCTTACTTTCGTCAATGCTTTTTTGCACATCTGCAATATTTTTATTTTCAATTTCCTCTATTTCCGACAGATCAATATTTGCCCCGTCGGACAGAGCTTTTTTTGATTCGGCTAATTTCGCTAAATTGTACGACAGGATAAACAAAACACAGAGTACCGAAATTATCCTGACCGCCATCTTTTTGTTCATATTTCCATTCCCCCAAACGAGGAAAATTATACAACACTTTTCATCTCATTTCAACATTATTTTGAAAATCCGTGCAGAATATTGGAGCAACGGCGCTGACAGCAGTATTTGCAGACGACCGACTCAAGCTTTTCAGAAAAATAACAGCCTGCACGATTGCCGTACAAGCTGTTATTGCGTCAAAATTTAAAATATGTTGATTGGCTGTTTATGTTCAAATCATTTTATCCATCAATTTTTTTATGTAGCGTTTGATCTCGCTCTTAATCATTGAAACAACGTAATTGAAAATATCCGTTAAGCTTCTGTGCAGTTTATCGCTCAGGCTTTCCTGCTGATATTCTGCGTCCGTTCCGTTGCCGCCGTAACAGCCGATATTGCTGTTTGTTACCTCGTTGCCGAAGAAATCAACATCGCTTTCTTTGGCAATCTCAAGTCCTGCGCCTATCAGCGGTGACTCGGCAGAGAGTGTGTAACTGCTCGGATCATACAAATCATCGCCGCTGAATCCGGGAAGAACGTTGTAAGATTTAATATCAACCAGAGGCGTCATAGTGTTATAGTAGCAGTTGTTGCTGAATACCGTGCCGGAGTTTTTTATCTGATTATAGTCATAAGAAATCCGGTTATCATCCTTGAGGACAAAGATATTGTTAGCAATGACGGAATCGTATGTATCGTCAAAATTGATGCCGCCGCTGTTTACAAGAGTGTTGTTGTAGAATTTGAAACCGAATTCTCCGGCAGATGCGCTGAGTGTGCTCCATCTTTCGCTTGAGCCGTCGTTGACGGAAAGGCAATAGCGAACGGTGTTGCCCCTGTTGGGATTATCGTCCTTGGAGTTGTTCACCATAAAGCGAGTATTATCGTGAGAATATATGTATTGATAGGTACAGCCGAATGACCAGTGGTCAAAGTCAACGGTCATACCGTCACCGATGCACTTCTGACCGGCAATTTCAGTATTCTGTATTGTGCAGTTGGTGGAGTAATGGAACCACATTGCCGCAATGTAATAGAGCACCTTGCCGTTCTCGTCTACACCCTCGCCCTGACAGCAGTTGATTGCCTTGCAGTTGGTTACAACCGCACCGTCACAGCTCTCGATTACAACGGCTTCTCCGTCAAGGTCATGAATATATACATTCTCAACGAGCGAGTTTTTGTTGGGATGAGCGGAATCTCCCGTAAAGAAAATTCCGTTTCCGCAGTCGTATATCTCACAGTCAACGGCAGTGAAGTCGTCAACGGAATAAAGTGCATTTCCGTACCGCCTTACAACAATAGCCGCTCTGCCCGAAATCGGACCTTCGGAAAAATTATTCCTTGTTCTCACCTTGAAGTTCTGCATATCGTGAAGAATAACATTTTTGATCGTTACTCCGCAGGAGTCTTTGTTAACGGCGTCAACCCAGATTCCACCGCCGTTGTGAGCAGTTATTTCAAAATCCGAGACGGTGACATAATCGCAGTCGAACAGTTTAAAAACGGCATTCCTTTGACTTGTCCTGAGCAGAGGTCTCTCGCCCTCGCCGTAGGCTGAAATTATTATCGGATTTTCTTTCGTGCCGGAACAGGTCAGGGTAAGAGTACACTCATATACTCCGCCGCGTCTGAAAAGCACTTTGTCGCCCGGCTCAAGCTGTAAAGATGCAAGATTATTCGTTGTTCTCCAAGCACCGCTTGCGCTTGTTCCCGATGACGAGTCGTCGCCGGATATACTGTCAACATAGTAAGTCTTGCCCGACACGGCGAAGCTTGTTATCGGCAAAATCGAAACAAACATTATGATACAAAGCAAAACTGAAATAATTTTCTTCATAGCATATTTCTCCTTTTCTGACATTCGGTTTGTTATCCTGATTTTAATAATATATGATAATTTGAAAGTTGTCAATTATGAAAAATGCCAAAGGGCGCAAGGACATATCTTTACCGGTTCAATTCCTACTGGTACATTCCGTAACATCCAAAAAAATTTGCCCGAACGGTCATTTGCGTTAATGCAAAGCCGCCGGGCAAATTTTTGTTTAACAATAAGATTTACTTAAATAGTTTCCGGGTTTTATTTAACCATATCGTCAACTAAATCAAGGTATCCACCGACAAGGAATGAGCCGATATGCTTGCCTGCCGAGAGGACTTCATCGGCAGTGCCTTCACCGATTATGTGACCCATAAATGCAAAGTTATTATCGGTCAGAACATAGCCGATAGCGTCATTTGCAAGGCAAACTGCATAAACGCTTACGCCGTCAACCGAATTTGCAAGGCTGTCGTACTGCCATTCGGTACCGTCCCAGTTGGTGCCGCCGATTATATCTGCGCCCCAGAAAACCTCGGGATAGAACTCACCGGGGAAGAGTGCAAAGCCGACCTTGTGACCGAATTCAACATAGCCGATCTCGGACGACATAACAGGCTCGCCGTTTTCATCATAATACACGGTGTTATTAACAAGCTTTGTTTCACAGGCGAGAACGAG
>CAMFQI010000232.1 GCA_945980015.1 uncultured Eubacterium sp.
ACCTAAGCCTTCGTCGGCAGCGTCAGATGTGTATAAGAGACAGTTTATATTCTCCCCTATTCATTATCGGCATAGGCGAAGTCTTTGTCGGCTTGGTTGTGCGTGTTGTTATGCACACATTTGAAAATGCAATCGAAATCAAAGACGAAAACGATTTGACAATATAGGAGGGAGTTATGGCAATAATAGTAAATTTGGACGTAATGCTGGCAAAAAGGAAAATATCCTCTCTTGAGCTTGCAAACAAAATCGGAATTACTCAGGCAAATTTATCTATTCTCAAGACAGGCAAGGCAAAGGCAATCCGGTTTTCGACCTTGGACGCAATCTGCAAGGAGCTTGACTGTCAGCCGGCAGATATTCTCGAATATACGGAGGATTAAGTATGAAAAGAGTAAATCTAAAAGAAACGGGAATAGAAGACATTAAAAGCTTTGACTGGGTTGAATATTTCAAATACAACAATGCGCATTTAATTCCACTTGATTACTCGCTGAACAACGAGTTAAACCGAGGACAGAAGCGGCTTATTTTTCCGTCAATAAAGGCGTTCCAAATAGGCGAAGGCTCCGACGGTGCTCACCTGACCTCTGTTGTAAAGGCGTTTGCCGAAAAGACAGAATATCCTGAATTTCCCGAAATAATGCGCTGGTTTATTATCGAGGAAAACCGTCATTCGCAAATGCTCAAAGCATATTTAGAAGCCTACGGTGAGGAATGTGAAAAAAGTTTGTGGATTGATAATATTTTCCGAAGTCTTCGCAAATTGATGGGCATTGAATGTGAGGTAATCGTTCTTGTTACTGCCGAAATGATTGCCCTTTCCTATTACGACGCTTTGGCAGAAGCTACCGATTCTGTCTTACTAAAAGACATATGTGCACAGATGCTACACGACGAGCTTATGCACATTGTACTTCAAAGCGACACACTAAACAGAATTTCAAGCGGCAGAACTGAAATAATTAATAAGCTTTCAAGACTTATCAGAAAAATCTTAATGAGTGTAACCTCGTCGGTAGTCTGGAAAAAATACAAGGATGTATTCGTTAATGCAGGATATACAAAAAAGGACTTCAAAGACAATTGCAAATATTATCTCAATCAATCAATTTTAATTGAAAAGACAGGAAAGTTGAAAATATGAAAATGAGCAAGAAGATTTTGATAACTACATTTATATTGATTTTTGCAATTATCGCAGGTACTTACTTTTATATTACTCCAAGGTATTTTGTTGATTCAACTTCCAATGAACTTATGGTATACTATAAATTCAACACATATTTTTCAAGCGGTACTATTGACCTTGATAATTTGCCCGACGAAGCAAGGCAAATCGGAAAACTTAATGGCAATAGCGCTTATATATACGATGATATTATTTATGCAAAGCAATTTGATGGCGCTTATGTACGATATTATAATACAGACATTGTGAAATAAACCTATACAAAAAGGCTAAATATATGGATGAGAAAAAATCTAAAAAAATAAAAAGACGCTCAGTGACTATTGCAGTTATTTGTATAACAATTATTTTTCTTCCTGCCATATGGAACTTCGCCATAGGTCCACGAGATTTAACAGGCGGCGGAATAATATATGAACAAAAAGTTTATTATATGTTTCACATTTATCGCTGTGTAGGCTGGAAAATGGGCGGAGAAAAAGATGTCAAGGCAGGAAAAATGATTAGACCCGGTCTGTTTGAATGTTATTATAAAGGCGAGGACCCCGACTATATTATCCGTAAAGAATGGCAGGAAAGGTATGTTTTCAAACGTGAAGATAAAATACTTGGAAATGATAAAAACAGCTATTAATAAGTTATTGACGACATAAATTCTTTCTATATACGAATAAAATCATCAAATAAAAACACATCAAAAACCCCGTTCACCTCTTCGAATGAACGGGGATAAATTATTATTGATACGGCTTATAATCAAGACTGCTTGTTTTACCGAACTTTTTTGCCAAAATTACAGCGAATTTCAAATTTGAAAAAATGCACTGAACATCTTTGAAGCCTGCTTTTTTCAGCATAACAACTTCCTCGGTAACAGAACATTCTTTATCTATTTTCCTGCCGTTTTTCCAATGCTCAATTTCCTTTTTAGATAATTCACTGTTAAGAACAGAATTTTCCCAGAATTTGTTATAATACTCAGTCATTTCATTTGAGTCGGCGTTGAACACATCGTAATTTACGAAAGCTCCGCCGTCGAGCATTACATCATAAATCCTATTGAACAAGCTTTGCTTTTCCTCATCGTCCAAATGATGAATTGAAAGCGCAGATATAACTGTATCAAAGCTGCTGTTCGGCAACGACTTTGTATAATCGTCAGTTACATACTTAAAATTTGATTCGTTATTGAGGCGACTTTTTGCCATATTCAGCATTTCAACAGAAATATCATCAAGCACGAAATTCGCATTAGGATATTCATTATACCAAAACGAAGTCAAAAGTCCCGTTCCCGCTCCCAAATCAAGAATGTTTTTCGGCTCGTTTATTACAGTTGAAATAAACTTCGTTGAATTAATATAGTAATCGTCAAAGCAAGGTATAAAAATTCTTCTTTTGCTATCGTATGCTTGTGCATCGCTGTTAAACTGATTTTTTATTTTATCGGTATTTATCATAATTTTACACGCTTTCTTAATTACTGTCACAAAAATCCCGTCTCTCAAGGCAGGTAACGTGCTCGGTTCTTATATCATCTGTCAGCTCCCAATATATATCCTTATTTGTGTGATGATACTTGAAGCCGCATTTTTCCTGACAGCGTTTTGATTTTTCGTTACCGTCGAAATAGCCGCACCAAAGTCGTTCAAGCTTCAAAATATCAAAGGCAAAACGAATAAGCTCGTTCATCGCTTCGGGTATTAAGCCCTGTCCCCAATAAGGAACACCAATCCAATAGCCGATTTCAGCTTCATTATCGGGCAGGTTAAGGTTGCTTTTTTTACCTATCATCAAGCCGATACTTCCGACAGGCTTATCTGTTTCTTTAAGCACAACGGCATAAACGCCATAAGCAGACAACACGTCGTTAATAATCTGCCGACTTTCGTCAACGCTTTTGTGAGGATTCCAACCGGCTATCGGTCCTATCCTGTCG
>CAMFQI010000233.1 GCA_945980015.1 uncultured Eubacterium sp.
CACCTAAGCCTTCGTCGGCAGCGTCAGATGTGTATAAGAGACAGTTTTAGCTCCTTATCCTTGCCCTGCTTCAAATCGTCAAGCAAGGCGTCCTGTTCAAAATCCTGTCCGCCGCCGATAAAAATAATATCGTAATCGTCGCTGTTGAAGGACTTACCCATAGTTATATTATCAACCTGAACGCCGAGGTTTCTTGCTTTAAGCCTTGTTTTGAGCGTAATAATATTTCCCCTGTCGCCGTAAAGATTGAGCATATCGGGATAAAGGTGCGCAATTTTTATCATCATTTCCAAAATTCCTTGCCTCCTAATCTCTTTGCTATAACAGGGCGCATAGTCATCATTGAGGTATAGGTCGGGATAATATATACATCCCTGCCCTGATTTTCGGCAATGTCAACGAGCTTTTCGTAATCCTCGTTTTCGATAACCTTAATTTCTCTGTCGCCCACGCCCTCGTATTTTAGGCGTATTGCCATATCGTAGCAACGCTTTCCGGTAACGTATATTTCCTTGATATTAGTTTTTGAGAATATATCGGAAAAGTCAACATCCCATATCCAGCTTACATCCTTGCCGTCAGCGGCGTTATCGTTGAGCGAGAAAATGAGAGTACACTCATCATTTATTGATTTAAGAAAGCTCATAGTCTGTGAAAAGCCTGCAGGATTTTTTACAAGAATAACATTAAGCTTATTACCGTTGCAGTCAAACTGCTCCATTCTGCCGAAGGCACCGTTAAATTCCTCAAGAGCCTTAATTATTGTCTTATTGTCAATTCCGAGAGATGAAAGACCTGCAACGCAGCCAATAGCATTGTAGATATTATAAGCACCGCCGATATTGATTTTTACCAAATTTTTCTCACCGAAGAAGTCGGCTTTCACAATAGAGTAATTCTGTTTCAGCTCGGCAACGCTGTCAACTCCAAAATCAACGCTCGGTCGCTTATAGCCGCACTTTTTACACTCAAAGCCGCCGAGATGACCGTAGGTATGATAGGTATAGCTATACTCGTTTTTACAGAATATACAATACTTTGCGTCGCTGATTTCGGGAGCCTTTGCCGTTTTGTCGAACGGCTCATTAACGCCGAAGGTTACTATTTTATTCGGTATTTCCTTTGACATAGAATAGGTCAGCGAGCAGTCGGCATTAAGACAAACAACGGCGTTCGGAAGATTTTTTACGCTTTCCTTAATAGCATTGAGAGTATGAGTTACCTCGCCGTATCTGTCAAGCTGGTCACGGAAAACATTTGTTACCAAAACTACATCACAGTTTATATATCTCGACACCTCACGAAACGCATTTTCGTCACACTCAACAATGGCATATTCATATTTATTTTTGCCTGTAATAGTTGAGTTCATAATGAACGAGGCGGTAATTCCTGTTATGAGATTTGCGCCGGATTTATTGATGAAATAAGTCTTCCCCGCCTGCTTCAAGCCCTCTTCGATAATACGGCAGGAGGTCGTTTTTCCGTTTGTACCGGTTACGATAATAACCTTTACGTTCTTTGACAAATCCTTTAATATATTTCGCTTCACCTTAAGCGCCGCTCTACCGGGCATAGTGGTAGCTCCTCTGCCCATTTTTTGCAGTATAAAATGAACAAGCCTGCAAACAAGACAGCTGATAATTACCTTCATCATATCACACCTTACATATTATATTATTATAATTCTAAACCACTATTCAATTTAAGTCAATAAATAAAAAAGATATATTGTAATTTTTATAAAATAATAGTACAATAATCATTAGAAAATATGCAAGGGAGAACACAATATGAGTAAATACGACGTTTTGGTTATAGGTCCGGTTTCGCTCGACTGCAACATAGATTATCAGGACAACGTACGCAAGGAGGTAGGCGGCGCAGTTGTTGCCTCAGGATTTGCGGCGGCAAAAAGCGAAAACAAGACTGCTGTTTTCACAAAATTCAACAGCAACGACGTTGATATCAACGAACGCTTCGGCGACAGCGGCGCAGATGTTTTTTTCAAGGAGTCAGCAAACACCTGCTCAATAAGAAATAAATATTTCACAGCCGACAAGGAGAAAAGAGAATGTACCTCGCTCGGAGTATGCGACGGCTTCAAATTTGAGGAATTCAGCGACATTGATACAAGAATTTATCATTTTGCAGGGCTTGTTTACGGCGATTTTGACGGCGAATTGTTTAAGGAAGCGTCAAAGCACGGCAAGGTTGCGGTTGATGTTCAATGCCTGCTTCGTCACGTAGAAGATGACAAGACCATGGCATTTCACGACTGGGCGGAGAAAAAGGAATATCTTCCATATATTGATTATCTCAAAACCGACGCCGCAGAGGCTGAAATTCTCACAGGCACAACAGACCGTGTAAAAGCGGCAAAAATGCTTTATGAATGGGGTGCAAAGGAAATTTTGATTACTCACAACACAGAGGTTTTGGCATACGACGGCAATGAAATTTACACCTGTCCTATCAAGGCGCGCAACCTTTCGGGAAGAACCGGACGAGGCGACACAACCTTTGCAGGCTACATCACCGAGCGACAAAAGGCAGACATAAAAAGTGCTCTGCTATACTGCACGGCACTCGTATCTCTAAAAATGGAAACACCCGGTCCGTTTAAGAAAACAAGACAAGATGTGCTCGATTATATAAACGAATTTTATTGATAAACAGAAATATCCCCTGCGGTACAAGAAGTTCGCAGGGGGTTGTTTTTTTATGATATCAAAAAACACAGAGCACAGTTCAATGCCAAGAATATCAGGTTAACAAGAGTAAAAAGCAATATATATTTTTGCATATTTACATTCTGCTTTTGGACAAGCTTAAATGAAATAAGGCTTGCCATTGAAGCAATAAGCGTTCCCAAGCCGCCGAGATTTACGCCGATAAGGAGCGCTTTTGCGTTGTCGGTAAAGGCAGAAAGCAATATTGCTGCAGGAACATTGGAGAGCATCTGGCTTGAGAGCACACCGACTGCTACCTCATTACCATTTACGACTTTCTGCAAAAAGGCACTGACATAGTCGATATTCCCGAGATTTCCTATAAAAACGAAAAGAAAAACAAAAGTAAGTAAAAGGCTATAATCAATCTTCGTTATCGTTTTTCTGTCAAA
>CAMFQI010000234.1 GCA_945980015.1 uncultured Eubacterium sp.
ATAATAATGAAGGTATGCGAAATTGATTTCGGCAGTATAAAAAATACCTTTTCGCAAGGAGACTCGGTATCGGTAACGTCTGATTACCCATTTACTGCTGACGGCAACAATGCTCAGCTTGATATTGTAAACAACAAATTTGTTGTTTTTACCGATAATTGTGTAGACGTGTTGAATATCCAAAACGCAAAAAAGCTTTATTCATTCGAGCACGGCTATGCGTCGCCCTCTAAGGCGTATTCATCAAACTATATTTGTGTATACGACAGAGCGGGTACAAGGCTTCGCCTTGATTCTACATCAAAGAATTTGTATGAATTAAGCCTCAATAAGCCTATCATTACCGCAACCGTAGCCGATAATGGTACCGTTGCATATTCAACCTTTTCAGAAAGCTCAAAATCAAAAATTGTTGTTTTGTCAAAAAGTCGAAAAACACTTGCAGAGCTCGAAATTAGCGACGGATATGTAACCTGTATTGCACTTAACTCAAATGCAGGCAAATGCGCTTACGTTACCGTTAACAGTGTAAACGGTGAGTTTGTTTCAACACTCCACACCGTTTCTGTAGGAAGTAATGAGGAAGTCGCAAAATTTGAATATAAAAATTCGGATATACTTAATTTGAAATTCTGTGCATACGATAGAATGTATGTTATAGGCAGTGATTTCCTGTCTCTTATTAAAGGGCAAAAGTCTCAAACCCAGGTTTTTGAAAAGGGCAGTATTTCAACGCTTAACTATTGCTTTACGGATGACGACGAGCTTGTACTGAATTATAGTGAATATTCCAATTCACAGTCAACTGTAATTTCTTATGTAAAATCAAATGCAAAGGTGAAAACAAGCATTAATACGGAATTTGAACCAAAATATATCAGTACTAATGCAAACACCGTAACGGCACTGTATTCAAACAGCTATTGCGTTTACTCACTTACTAAAGGCGAGCTGAAGAGCTCCTCGTATTGCGACAGTAATATCGAAAGTATTTATTCGGTTTCTTCAAAAAACTTTGTTCAATATGGACAGAACATTGAATTTCTTGAAACAGAAAAAGAAGGGTGATGATTTATTTTGACTGTTTTTAACTATACTGTAAACTATGTTGATGTAATTATTGTCGGTATAATACTTCTTTTTATGATTATCGGCTGGGCGAGAGGTATTTTTATTACTGTAGTAAATCTTATTAGATATGCAGTTGGATTCTTTTTATGTACATATTGCTCAAACAATCTTGCGCAACCGATTTACGATGGATTTGTAAAAGAAAAAATCGTAGATACTCTTGCAAAAAAGGTTGTGACAAGTGCAAATATAGACGAGATATCGACCAATTTAACGCAATTTGTTGATAATCTTCCCGATATTGTAAGAAATAATGTTGATGCTTCTACGCTTTCAATAAAATCCGGTGACGATATCGCCGCATCAATTAGCGATACTCTTTTTCAGCCGATTGCAATGATTTTACTTAAGGGCATAATTTTTATTGCGATTTTTATTCTTTTCTTCGGAATAACAGGCGTAATTATTTCTGCACTGCAGCGTCACTCAAAAAAGAAAAACAAGGATAAAAAAAGCGTCCTTAAAACGACCGACAGATTATTTGGATGCATATTCGGTGCAGTTAAGGGTATAATTATTGTATTTGTTTTTGTATCGTGTGTTGATTTTGTCTCACAGCTTGAATCGGCTTCAGGCTCTGCATTTGTAGTAAAGGCGCTTGACAGCTCGCTTTATAATCAAATTATTACTATTAATCCGTTCAATGTAATCACAGAAGGATTGTTATAAACAGAAAGGAATTGTTATGAGCAAACTAAACGATAATATCAAGGATTTATTCACAAACTGGAATACAATACCGAATTGGCTTTGCTTTTTGAGAATTGCACTCATTCCCGTATTTTCCGTTTTGTTCATAAAGGAACAGTATGTTGCTGCATTTGTTTTGATGATAATTGCGGCTTTAACCGATTTGATTGACGGAAAGATTGCAAGAAAATTCAATATGGTTTCCAATTTAGGCAAGATACTTGACCCGATTGCAGATAAGCTTTCTCAAATCGCAATAGTAATAATTCTCATTGTGAAGTTTTGGAGCTTTGAGGGACCTTTGAAATATTTGTTTTTCCTTTTCATAATTAAAGAGGGAATTATGGTTATTGCAGGTGCAGTACTTCTTGCAAAAGGTATGCGCCCTGTTGCCGCAGAAATGTGGGGAAAGGTTGCAACAACCGTATTTTACATATTTATGATTGCAATTATTGCGATAGGACCAAACGGTGCTCTCGTAGGTGTTGCATTCTTTAAGGCTTTGCCTGACGGAATTATTTACGCTATGGTAATAATTTCTGTTATACTTGCATTTGTATCTCTTTTCGGCTATGCTCCCGGATTTATACGCCAAATAAAAGAAAACAAGAGTAAGTAATTTTTATAACATAAAAAACTATTAGGAGAATTTTATTTGATGAAACAACCAATGTGTTCTCGTTGCGGCGAAAGACCTGCCGTAATCTTCTTTCAAAAAATGGTAAACGGCGAAATGAAGCCGGAAAGCCTTTGCTTCAAGTGTGCAAAGGAGCTTAATGTCGATTTAGGGCCGATAAAAACCATGATTGAAAAAATGGGTATAAGCGAGGAGGAATTTGAGGCAGCCTCCGAGCAGATGAGTCAGTTTATGGAAAATATGGACGATTTTGACTTCGGTGATATCGGTGCAATGTTTAATTCCGAAAATTCCGACGGTGCTCAAACTATGCCGTTTGCCGATTTGTTTAACGGTATTTCAGGCGATACAGCGTCGGATAATAAATCATCAGGCTCAAAGCCTGAAAAAAAGAATAAAAAGCAACGAAAGAATGCGGAGGATAGCAGAAAGTTTTTGAACAACTACTGCAATAATCTTACCGCAAGAGCAAAAAAAGGCGAGATTGATAATATTATCGGTAGAGAAAACGAAATTGAACGTACTGTTCAGATTTTATGCCGCAGAACAAAAAACAACCCTTGCTTAATCGGTGAGCCGGGCGTAGGTAAAACTGCGATAGCAGAAGGTCTTGCAATAAAAATAGCAAAGGGCGAGGTTCCTGCACGCCTTTCAAATAAGGAAA
>CAMFQI010000235.1 GCA_945980015.1 uncultured Eubacterium sp.
GTTTTTTACGTTCCATTACACTAATAGCAAAGGAATTATATATTACTATTATACGCTTCTCGTGTCAACGACCTAAACTAACGAAAATTTTTAAGGTATTTTGGTGATTTTAACAATAAAAAGGAAGCCGTAGTTAAAACGGCTCCCAAAAAGATTTCAGTATTGTTAATTAACAAGCTTAGTCGGTAATATTTGACTCAATAAAGCCGACAATATCCTCAACGGTTTTCATACTTTCGATAACGCTGTCGGGAACCTCAATGCCGTATTGGTCTTCAAGGCTCATAACAATATCAATAGCGTCAAGTGAATCTGCACCGAGGTCGCCTGCCAAACTAGAGGTAAGCTCTATTGTTTCGGGGTCCAAATCAAGCTGCTGTGCCAAAATATCCTTAATCTCTTCAAAAATCATATTCCTATGCTCCTTAAAAAATGTTGTTAATTTTGATAATATGTGTTATTATCATATTAGTAACTTTTTATGCATTTGTCAATAATTTTATTGAATAAAATGCTTATCAAATTTCAGAGGTGAAAAAATGCAGTTAAAAGAAACAAAAAGATTTGTATACGGACTTTGCGGTTATCCTCTCGGTCACTCTATGAGTCCGCTCATTCACAGGGAGCTTTTCAAAATAAGCGGCATTGACGCTTCCTACGGTCTTTATGAAGCACCGAGCGAAAATCTCGGTGAGGAATTCAAAGAGTCATTAAGCGCACTTCGAGGCTTTAATGTCACTATTCCTCACAAAATTAATATTATCGAATATTTGGACGAGCTTTCACCGAGGGCGGAGCTTTTCGGCGCCGTAAATACAGTTGACGTGAGAGAGGACAAAATTGTCGGCTATAATACGGATTGCACAGGCTTTTTAAGTGCGCTGAAGATGGCTGATATCGAGCTTGGCGGAAATGTGCTTTTGCTCGGCTGCGGCGGTGTTGCGAGAATGATTGCCTTTGAAGCCTTGCTTGCAGACGCCCGTCTTACCGTTGCGGTAAGAAAGGAGGATATCGAAGCCGCCGAGGTTCTTAAAAAAGAGATTTTTGCAAAGCTGAATAAATCCTGCGATATTATTCTTCTTGACGAGGCAGGGGAGGGCTACGACTTGGTTATCAATGCAACGCCTGTCGGAATGTTCCCGAAGGTTGACGCATGTCCGGTTGATGAAAAGGTCGTTGCAGGCTCAAGCGCAGCATTTGACGTAATTTACAATCCGCAGGAAACCGTGTTTATTAAGTATGCAAAGAAAGCGGGAATAAAATATTCCGGCGGACTTTCGATGCTCGTATGGCAGGCGGCGGTTGCTCAGGAGATATGGAACGGCGTGAAGTTTACAAACGATGACATTGAGCGTGTTATCGAGATAACTCAAAAGGAGCTTGAAAAGAATGGATAATATTGTACTTTGCGGCTTTATGGGAAGCGGAAAAACAGTTGTCGGAAGAGAGCTTGCAAAGGTTCTCGGAGTAAAATTTGTCGATACCGACGAGCTTATCGAAAAGGAGCAGGGCGTTTCCATTAAGGCGATTTTTGCAACTCACGGCGAGGATTATTTCAGAGACCTGGAATATGAAATGTGCAAAAAGGTTGCAAAAATGAACGGCGTTGTTGTTTCAACAGGCGGCGGCGCAATGACCTTTGAACGCAATGTTGAGGCAATCAAGAACGGTGCAAGGGTTGTGTTTTTGGACGCCTCGTTTGACGTTATATGCCACAGAATAGGAGACAGCACGAGCCGTCCGCTTTTCAACGACAGGGAAAAGGCGAGAGCGCTTTACGACGAACGCAAGGATAAGTATTTGAAAGCATCTGACATTGTTATCGACGGCGATATGAGTGCACGCAAAACCGCTTTGGAAATAGCAAAAATGTTTAAGTAATTCTGATTTGCATCGGTTGTATTAATTATTAAAAGAGTTACAAAATAGTAACCCTTTTAGGAAAATGTTGAAATATTGTATTTCTTGTGATATAATGGCACAGACTTGAGTAGGTAAATTTTGTGTGCCTAAAAGTTACAATATCAAACCGAGGTGGTTTCTTTATGAGTAAGAACTCGGCAAAAAAGTTAATTGACCACGATGTTGAGATGTTCAAAAAATATAAGGATTTACTTATGGAGCTTACACGAAAGAACGTTAAGCTCAAATATCGAAGCTCGTGGTTGGGAATATTTTGGAGCTTTTTGCAGCCGTTACTTAATATGATTGTGCTGTCCGTTGTTTTCGGCGCATTATTCGGCAAAAGCAACAAGGAGGTCATTTGTTTTCCTGTTTATCTTTTTACAGGTAGGTTGATTTATGACTTCTTTAATACGGCTACTAAGCAGTCTATGATTTCGTTTAGGCGAAATGCGGCGATAATTAAAAAGGTTTATGTTCCGAAATATATGTATCCGCTTTCGTCGATTTTTTCAACCTTTGTAACCTTCGCAATAAGCATTGTATGTTACATTTGCGTGTGGATTTTCTTTAAGCTTACGGGCTTTTCCGGTGGTGCAAATTTGACGGTAACGTGGCGAATATTCCTTGTTTTCATTCCTATGCTTTATGTACTGATTTTCTCGGTAGGCGTGGGACTGATACTTTCGGTTGTTTGCGTTTTCTTCCGTGATGTGGAATATATTTGGGACGTGTTTACAAGATTGCTGCTTTATATGGTTCCTATTCTTTATCCGCTCTCAAAGATAACGACGCCGTGGATTGTTATGGTAATAAAGCTCAATCCTTTATATACAATGATTGAATTGTTCAGGCAATGCGTCTTGTACGGTGATCTTGTGACGGCGCCCGTGCTTAGCTGGAAGCTGCTTCTTTATGCCTTTGCGTGCGCAATAGGTACACTTATAGTCGGTATTTGGGTATTCAACAAATATTCCGACAAAATTGTATATCATCTGTAATATATCAAAAATAATCGAGGCTCGGATTTTTCCGAGCCTCGCAGCGTGTCGAAAAAGTTAAATTATAAGTTTCGACACGCTGGTAGACTGTTGAGAAATGGAGCTGAATTTCGTTTTCTTGCGAGGGGTGCTGTACGATGGTACCGCCTCTGAGCAAAAAACGAAAAACGCCAAAACTGCCTTGGATTCGATGTCCAAGGCAGTTT
>CAMFQI010000236.1 GCA_945980015.1 uncultured Eubacterium sp.
GCCGTACACTTTGCAAAATTCATCGAACAATTCCATATTGAACAATTCGGTAATAGAATCCCCGGCAAGAACGATTTGATTTTTCAAACAGACATTTTTATTTAAGTATGAAAAATTATTCATTTTCTTGCTTTTTTCAAGGTCGTACTTTGTTCTTTTTCTGTATTTAATAAATTGCGATTTTTTCATACTTACACCAATTAATTATCAATTATGCTTGCGGTATTGTGTAACAAAAAAAGCAGGGTTTGAAGCCTGCTTTTTTGGAGCTGATAGGCGGACTCGAACCGCCGACCTCATCCTTACCAAGGATGTGCTCTACCACCTGAGCCATATCAGCATAAAATGGCGACCCGGAACGGGCTCGAACCGTCGACCTCCAGCGTGACAGGCTGGCGTTCTAACCAACTGAACTACCGGGCCATTTATACCTGCCTATGTATTATAACTAATTAGGCAGGTTATGTCAAGAAATATTTTTATATTTTGATGATTAAAGTGCCATAGTTTCACAGTAGATGCAACGATAAGTGCCTTTACTGTCAGTAAGGTGAAAAATATGGTCAATACTCTCGTTATTGCAGATACAATGAGGATTGGAGCATTTGACAACATTCTTGATTTCAAGGGGAAGCGAGAGCTTCTTTTTTTCTACCCTTTTATTGTCCTTAATAACATTGACAGTTGCATCAGGGGCAAGAAAAGCGACAACATCAAGGTCAAGGTTGATAAGAGTATTAATCTTTATTATATCCTTGACGGTATTCTTTTTTGACTTTGCATTAGTGATGATAGCGACCTGACAATCAAGCTCGGATAGAGAAAGATTATTATAAATCTGCATACCCTTACCTGCCGGGATATGGTCAATTACGTAGCCGTTTTCAATAGCATCAATATTCAAGATTGTCACCCCATTTCAGCAAGGTTATAATCAGCGCCATACGAATATATTTTCCGTTAAGCGCCTGTTCAAAGTATTTTGCACGAGGATCGTCGTCTACCTCGGTGGAAATCTCATTTACTCTCGGTAACGGGTGCATAACTGTCAAATCACTTTTTGCATTTTCAAGCTTTGCAGCATCGAGAATAAAAGCGTCCTTATGCTTCAAATACTCATCCTGTGAGAAAAAGCGTTCTCTTTGAATTCTCGTCATATAAAGCACGTCGAGGTCGGGCATAACAGCGTCAAGAGATTCAACCTGAGTATAAAGCGCATCACTAGGCTCAAGCACGTCGTGAATAATATAATCGGGAACCTGAAGCTCCTTTGGTGCAATGAGAACGAAGCGTACGCCTTTATAACGGCAAAGGGCTTTAATAAGCGAATGAACGGTTCTGCCGAATTTCAAATCGCCGCAAAGACCTATCGTAAAATTATCAAGTCTTCCCTTTTCACGATAAATCGTAAGCAAATCTGTAAGAGTCTGAGTAGGGTGAGCGTGACCGCCGTCACCTGCGTTAATAATAGGGACAAGCGTTTTTGTTGCGGCAACTCTCGGTGCACCCTCAAGAGGATGGCGCATTGCGATAATGTCTGCGTAATTCGATACTATTCTTACTGTATCTTCAACTGTTTCGCCTTTTGAAGCAGATGATGAAGCTGCTTCGGAAAATCCGATTACATTGCCTCCAAGCTCATACATCGCCGCTTCAAACGAAAGGCGTGTACGGGTGCTTGGTTCAAAGAAAAGTGTTGCAAGCTTCTTGCCGTCGCAGATATGAGAATACTTCTTTTTGTTGGAAATGATATCGTTTGCAAGGTCAATCATTTCCTCAATTTCGCATAAACTAAGGTCTGTTGTATCTAATAAATGGCGCATTTATTTACACTCCTTATGCCTTTGCTCCGTTAATTGCAAGGTAGTTCTTTATTCTTTGAACATTCTCGGCATTCTTTTCGTCTTCCTCAAGATATTCAATAATATCGTACACATCAACAACCGAATATACCGGGAAGCCGTATTCCTCGCCAACCTCTGCCATAGCGGATTTTTCGCCCTGTCCCTTTTCCTTACGGTCAACCATAACGAAAACGGCGCTTACCTTTGTATCCTTTAAGCCGGACAGAATGGACATACTCTCTCTGATAGCCGTACCTGCGGTAATAACGTCCTCAACGATTACGATTTCTTCATTATTGCTCGGCTTATAGCCTACGAAAACGCCGCCCTCGCCGTGATCCTTTTCTTCTTTTCTATTGAAGAAGAACGGAACGTCAAGACCATTTTTAGCAAGTGCAACCGCAACTGAAACGGCAATCGGAATACCCTTATATGCAGGGCCGTAAAGAACTGTCTTTTTATTTCCGATTTTTTCAAAATAAGCCTTTGCGTAAAACTCGCCTAATTTTTGAATTTGTTCACCTGTTTTGATTTCACCTGCGTTGATGAAATAAGGGATTTTTCTGCCGCTTTTTGCAGTAAAATCGCCGAATTTAAGAACACCGGCACTTTCCAAAAACTGAATAAATTCTCTTTTATAGCTTTCCATATTGTCCTCCCGAATTATATTAATCTACAAATTCTTCAACACATCTTCTATATGCCGCAACAGGGTCGTCTGCCTGAGTAATAGGTCTGCCGACTACAATATAATCGGAGCCGATTTCCTTTGCTTTTGCAGGAGTGGTTACTCTAACCTGATCTCCAACCTCACCGTCAGCAAAGCGAACGCCGGGTGTTACAGTTACAAAATCCTTTGAGCAAGCATCCTTTACCATACCTGCTTCAAGCGGTGAACAAACAACGCCGTCAAGTCCTGCTTCCTTTGCATTTTGAGCATACTTTACTATTGTATCATTAATAGAAGCATTAATAAGAAGCTCGTTTTTCATTCTTTCCTCACTTGTTGATGTAAGCTGAGTAACTGCGATGAGAATAGGTCTTGTACCGTCCTCTCTCGTCAAGCCCTCAAGTGCCGCTTTCATCATATCAATTGTTCCTGCGGCGTGAAGATTAGTCATATCAACATCGAGCTTTGAAAGAACTGCCATTGATTTTTTAACTGTATTCGGAATATCGTGAAGCTTCAAGTCAAGGAAAATCTTATGTCCCCTTTTCTTAATTTCTTTTACGATTGACGGACCCTCGGCATAGTAAAGTT
>CAMFQI010000237.1 GCA_945980015.1 uncultured Eubacterium sp.
AAGGTATACAATGCATCGTCCGGCAAATTCTCAACAGTAAACGAATAAGTCTTTCCTGCTTCAACCGTACTCATTTCTCCGAGATTTATCTGCGATGTCACAAACTGTCCCTGCTCGTCTCTCGATACGCTTTCTAATACCGGTGTGAATGTTTCGGGATTAATATTTGTATCGCTTGCGGTAATTGTAAAGCCGTAGACTTCGTCTTTATTTGCCGAATTGCTTACAACATTTGAAACGCTGATTGCAGGAATTTGTGTATCACGGGTTAACTGATTGGAGGTGTAACGTGTCATTTCGTTGTTTGAGCGGTCTGTGTATTCAACGGTTACGATATAGTCACCGTCGTCGCTGAGCGTAAATACTCCTACATGCTCGTCAACGCTGTTATCACTCCATGTTACATCAACCGCAACAGAGTTATTGTCTCTTGTAGCCGAAACAACAACATCCTGTGAATAGAAGTTTGCTTCGTTAATTACGATTGTACCCTGAATGTCGCCCTCATAATAATCTACGCCGTTAACATTTCTTACAGGCGCATTATACGAAACGCTTATTTCGGGCTTGATGTTATCAACAACGTTTATTCTGTCGGCGTCTGTCGAGTCGCTCAAATTATCCGACCAGTCAACAACCTGAGCACTGATATAACCTCTTGCGTTTGCAGGAATTTCAAACTGACAGGTTGCCGTTTGACCTGAATTCGAGTAAGTAATATTTCTTGCAGTAATTGTTTCAAACTCGGTAGAATCCGCATTAACCGAGCTTGTGCCCTCCTGCTTTGTATATTTCCACCTAAATCTCGAAACGCCTGAGGTTGCGTCGTCTGCAGTAATTGTTGTTATTACCTTCGGCTGATAGTAGCCAAAGCTGAGAGTTTCAATAACCTTGTCCAAAATAGGCTCGCTGTATGAAATTCTCGGTGATGACGGATTAACTGTATCAACAGTGAAGTATTTTTTGTTTTGGTCTGTTGAAGCAACCTTTGCCAAATCCTTATACTCAATATCAAACGTATAGTTAGCTTCTGCGTTATACGATAAGTACATCTTATATGTATCGTCATATCTTCTGCAATATCCGAAAACGCCTTTAGAAGTGATACCGGTATTATAGCTGCTCCATTCACTTCTTGTTTGTCCCTGCTGCATATATTCGCTTACAAGGTCATTTGCGTCGTAGGTGAAGCTTCCGATATTTTCGCCCTTTGAATTCCAAGCGTTAACCTTTATTACTACATCGTCTGCTCTGAAATTGTGCTCTTTAATTGTCACAATCGCATTTTGCGGTTTATCAAGATACAAACGCTCGTTATTCTCTCGGTCAATATTTGTCTCAACTGCATTCATATTCGGATATTCAACCGATACAATCGGTGCAGTTCTGTCAATTACAATAGCCTGTGATTCATACTCAACAATTGCATTTGTTGATCTGTCTGAATAGGACATTGTGATTACATAATCGCCCTGTGCCGAAAGCTTAATTGTACCTGTATGCAAGTCGCCGCTATGCTTCCAATCACTCGGATACTGTCTTTCACCGTTAACCTTGATTATTACATCCTCTTCATAGAAGTTTGCTTCATCAATCTTAAAGGTTACCGTAGCATCATCGTTGTAATAAAGGATTGCCGCAGTATCTTCGTTGTAGGTTTCAAGCGTTTTGAGAGTAGCAGCGTCGACAATTTGTGCCGGTGTACTGTACTCAACAATTCTGTTCGGTGTAACATTATCAACAACGTTAATTCTGTTTGTATCTGCAAGCTCAACGCTTTCGTTACCCGAACGGTCGGTTGCGGTAAAGCTTACGTGTCCTCTTGCGTTTGCAGGGATAACGAATTTTGCAGTCGCAGTCTTTCCGTCCTCGGAATATTCAATATTCTCCGTCGGAATTACAACGTCCTTAAAGCTATCGGTATTAATTTCGCTTGTTCCGGCTTCCTGCGTGTAGGAATACTCGAAGAAGTCAACGCCTGCAACGTCGTCGCTTGCCTTAATTGTTACTTCAACCTTATCCTTGTAGGAATAGTAGCCGAATGTTACTGCGTTTACTACCTTTTCCCAGAAATTAATGTGCTCGCTGTACGATACTTCAAGCTGTGACGGTGCAACATGGTCAACTACATATTCGCTTGACTTGTATTCCTCGGCGTTGTTTCCGATAATATCGGCATAGTTCAACGTCAATACATATCTTGCGTCAGTGCTGAATTTTACTCTTGCCTTATGAACGTCACCCTCGTGAGTCCAGCTGCTGCGATTTGTAAGTGTTTGTTGTACTTGCTGTGCAACCTTGTCCTTTTCTGCTATGTCAGTATTCAATGCAGAAACTTCGCTTACCATATCGTCGGCTCTGAAGTTGTGCTCGGTCACGGTGATATTTGCATATACATCCTTGCCCTGATACTTACTGTTTGTAATATCTATTGGTTGTCCGTCTGCATCGGTATATTTAACATCAAATTCCGGTGCAGTTGAATCTATTGCAATTTTCGGCGATGTATACGACTTCATTTCATTTGTCGAACGGTCCGTATACGACATTGTTACAATGTAATCACCGTCGCCGGTTATTGTTATTGTTCCCGTGTGCAAATCGCCGCTTTGCGTCCAATCGCTCGGATACTGTCTTTCACCGTTAACCTTAATTACCACATCTTCCTCATAGAAGTTTGCTTCATCAATCTTAAAGGTTACTACCGCTGTATCGTGATAATACAAGATTACATTGTTGTTATCTTCCTCGGTAAAGGAGTCGATTTCCTGCATCGTTGTCTTGTTGTACATCTTTTCGGGAGTGTAATCAACAGTTCTTTTCGGTGTAACATTATCAACAACGTTGATTCTTTTTGTGTCTGCAAGCTCAACGCTCTTGTTACCCGAACGGTCGGTTGCGGTAAAGCTTACATGTCCTCTTGCGTTTGCAGGGATATCGAATTTTGCAGTCGCAGTCTTTCCGTCTTCGGAATATGTAATATTCTCTGTCGGAATTAGAACGTCCTCAAAGCTATCGGTATTGATTTCGCTTGTTCCGGCTTCCTGCGTGTAGGAATACTCGAAGAAGTCAACGCCTG
>CAMFQI010000238.1 GCA_945980015.1 uncultured Eubacterium sp.
ATATAGTCCTAGCCGCGGCAGGTGATGATGTCAAGGGTAGACTATAATTTTTTACAATTAAATATTTTCTTTTCCGTACTTCTTTGAAGCAACTGCTTTCATAACAAACAGGAAGCCGATTGTGATTGCAATACCAACCGGAAGAAGAATTGCGACGTTTTGCACAAAGCCGGAAATCAAATACATAACAAACGATATACCCGCAACGGTGATCGAATACGGAAGCTGAGTTGAAACGTGGTTCAGGTGATTACATTGACCGCCTGCGGACGACATAATCGTTGTATCAGAAATCGGCGAGCAATGGTCACCGCAAACAGAACCTGCAAGACAAGCCGACATTGCGATAATCTGCATTGGGTTACCCGATTCAAAAATTGTAATAACGATAGGAATAAGAATACCGAAGGTACCCCAGCTTGTGCCTGTTGCAAAAGAAATACAGCACGCAACGAGGAATATAATTGCAGGCAGGAAACTTTGAAGCTCTGCGGCAACGCCGCCCATAGCCTGTGCAACAAACGGCTTTGCACCGAGAATACCTGTCATATTCTTCAGCGAGGTTGCAAGCGTAAGAATAAGTATTGCAGGAACCATTGCATTGAAGCCCTTTGGAATACACTCCATAGCCTCCTTGAAGGTAACAACCCTTCTTGCGCAAAGCCAGAAAATCGTAAATACAAGCGCAATCAAGCTGCCCCACGGAAGACCGACAGTAGCGTCGGTATCCGAAAATGCCTGAACAAACGAAGCGCCCTCAAATATTCCGCCGACATAAACAAGTGCAAATACGCAAATTCCGATAAGAACTAAAATCGGAAGAACGAGGTCAATAACCTTGCCCTTTGATGAATAATCCTCATCAATGTTTTCTGCCTTATCACCGGTTGTATAAAGGTCGCCCTTTGTTTTTGCGTTAACCTCGTGAATTCTCATTGTGCCGTAGTCAAAGTTCATAATAGACAGGCTGACAACAAAAACGAGTGTCAAAAGCGAATAGAAATTATAAGGAATTGCCTTGATGAAAAGCGAAAGTCCCTCGCCGTCTCCCGCATAAGACGAAACGGCAGCAGCCCAAGAGGAGATAGGTGCAATCATACAAATCGGAGCGGCAGTAGCGTCAATGATATACGACAGCTTTGCTCTTGAAACCTTGTGAGCGTCTGTAACAGGGCGCATAACCGAGCCGACGGTCAGACAGTTGAAATAGTCGTCGATAAATATAATAACTCCAAGCAGGAACGTCATAAGCATTGAGCCGACACGAGTTTTAATATGCTTTTTTGCCCATTCACCAAACGCCGCAGAGCCGCCCGCCTTGTTTATGAGGGCAACCATCGTACCGAGAAGAACGAGGAAAACGAAGATACCTGCGGTATCGGAAATAGCCGAAATCAAGCCGTCCTGCGTAATAATATCCATCGTTCCCGTAAACTTAAAGTTTGAGCCGAGGATTGCACCTGCAACAATACCGACCGCAAGAGAGGAATAAACCTCCTTTGTGATAAGCGCCAAGCCTATAGCAATCAGCGGCGGAACAAGTGCCCAAAATGAGCCTCGAACCTCGCCTGTTCCCTCACAGGTCTCACACGCAATTTCTTCAACAATGCCTGTTCCCGAGCAATCAAGACAGGTGCTTGTCGTAAGCGACGAGCCGCTTACCTTTGCAAACACAAGAAGTCCGACTACAAACAAAAGAAAGACAACAAGAATAATATTTTTCACCTTACTGTTCTTTGTTTTTGACATACATAACATCCTTTCCAAACAAACGCCGCAGTTGATTATGCAATCTCAAAGCAAAAGCCAGGGCATAACCAACCGTTCTTTTTTTGTAATTTTATCATTTTACGCAATAATTGTCAATGTTCAACAAAAGCCGCCTGTAAATTAATAAATTTTCTCGAACTCAATTGACAAAATCCTGCTTTGGTTGTTATAATATCTAAAAATTTTTATTGAGGCAATTATGAAAACAAAAAGAAATTCGTTATTACTAGTACTCACGGCATTGATTTGGGGCGTTGCTTTTGTTGCTCAAAGTAAGGGCGGCGACGCAGTCGGTCCGTTCTCGTTTAATTGCATACGCTTCCTTTTAGGCGCAATAGTTTTGTTGCCCGTAATCGCTCTGCTCGATAAATTGAAGCTGACTAAGGGCAAGCCCAAAACAAAGCAGGACAGAAAAAATCTCATTGTCGGTGGTATAAGCTGCGGCACGTTTCTTGCGCTTGCGTCAAATCTCCAACAGCTCGGAATAACAAGCGGAACCTCCGCCGGAAAAGCCGGCTTTTTGACTGCCTGCTACATAATTTTAGTGCCTATCATCGGCTTGCTTTTCAAAAAGAAATGCTATTGGAACATCTGGCTCGGCGTTATAATAACCGTTGTCGGTCTTTATCTGCTATGCGTAAACGAAAGTTTGAAATTTCAAATTTCGGATATATTGGTGCTTTTGTGCTCGGTTGTTTTTGCAATGCACATTTTAACAATCGACCGCTTCTCACCGCTTGTAGACGGAGTAAGAATGTCGTGCATACAGTTCTTCACCTGCGCAGTAATCAGCGCAATCCCTATGCTGATTTTTGAGCTATCTCCGTCAAATATCGCTGAATGGATGGCTCCGCTTACAACTCTTGATGCATGGACACCGATATTATATGCAGGAGTATGCTCTTCAGGTATCGCCTACACTCTGCAAATTATCGGACAAAAAGACGTCAACCCTACTGTCGCCTCCCTGCTGATGAGCTTGGAGTCTGTTTTTGCGGTATTGGCAGGTGCGTTACTGCTAAAAGAAAGACTGTCGGCAAAGGAATTAATCGGCTGTGTCCTCATTTTCATCGCAATCACCCTTGCGCAAATTCCGATAAAGCCCAAAACCAAGCCGACCAATCAAGCATAACATAACACACCCCTAAAAACGCCCTTTGGCTACTGCAAGGGCGCAGACATAATTCCAAACGACAGCCTTGATACTGCTTTAATCTCTATCGGAGCCGCAGTCACAATCATTTCAATAATCATCACTTATCTCAAATACACTAAAAAAGATATTAATTAATCCCTCTTGACACTA